>JBFHON010000225.1:0-5048 GCA_041593295.1 Oceanococcaceae bacterium
ACATAGCCGACCTCGGTGAACTTGGTGGCCTCAACCTTGATGAAGGGGGCCTGGGCCAGTCGCGCAAGGCGACGCGCGATCTCGGTCTTGCCCACACCTGTTGGCCCGATCATCAGAATGTTCTTTGGCGTGACCTCGTTGGCCATCGCGCGGTCCAGCTGCTGCCGGCGCCAGCGATTGCGCAGCGCAATCGCGACCGCGCGCTTGGCTTCGGACTGCCCGATGATGTGCTTGTCCAGCTCCTGCACGATTTCGCGCGGGGTCATCATCGACCGGCCCGGGGTGGTATCGGAAGGGGCGCCCAGCGCCTCGGTATCGCTCATGCCGAATCCTTCGTGGGAAGCGTTTCAATGGTCAGGTTGCTGTTGGTGTAGATACAGACGTCCGCAGCAATCAGCAGGGATTCACGGACGATTTCCTCGGCGGACAACGCCGAGTGCTGCACCAGCGCCCGCGCCGCCGACAAGGCAAACGAGCCGCCGCTGCCGATGGCCATCACTTCGGTTTCCGGCTCCATCACGTCGCCGTTACCGGAGATCATCAGGGTTGCGACCTCATCGGCCACGATCAGCATGGCTTCCAGCCGCCGCAATGCGCGGTCGGTACGCCAGTCCTTGGCCATCTCCACGGCCGCACGGGTCAGGTTCCCGCCGTGCTTTTCCAGCTGACCTTCAAAGCGCTCGAACAGGGTGAACGCATCGGCCGTGCCGCCGGCGAAACCGGCCAGCACCTTGCCACCGTGCAGGCGCCGCACCTTGCGCGCGTTGCCCTTGATGCAGGTATTGCCGAGCGACACCTGACCATCCCCACCCAGGGCGACCAGGTCCCCCTTGCGCACGCAACAAATTGTCGTGCCACGAAACTGTTCCATCGAAGCATCCAAGCCGAAAGACTCAGTTCAATCAGGGCGCGAACGCAAAATTCAAGGCATCAGGCCAACGGCTTCTGCGGCATTGATGATCAGCGCGATCAGCACCAGCGACGAAAACAGGAACAGCCCAAAGCGGTACTCGATCTTGTTGACCAGCACCTGGACCAGGCTGTGCGCCACCCGCAACCCCACATACACCCACGCCAGCGTCAGGTTGATGCCGTCACCGGCCTGCGCAAGAGCAAGCGTCAGTGCCACCGCATAAAACAGCGTGGGCTGCTCCATCAGGTGGTTGTAGTTATCGGCCTTCCAGCGGACCTCGGGCGGCAGCATCGCCATCTGTTCACCACGCACCGCATAGGGGTCCAGCTTCAGCTGGGCCTGCTGAATAGCCGGAATCCGGGTGGCGTACATCCAGCCCCACATCACCATGGACCAGATCACCAGAATGACGACCGGCTGCAGAATCGGACTGGGTTCCATGCGCTTACTCCTCCGGGCCGGTGTCGCGGCCGTGTTCCCCGGCCGGGGGCGAACCCGGTCGTGCGAGCCCCAGCAGCGCGGCCGCCAGGCGTTCGTTGTCGTAGTAGTGACCACCCGCAGGCGCGACCAGGTCGGCCTCGACCAGCTGCAGCCCCCAGGCCTCCCTCTGCGCCATCGTCGGCATGCCCAGGTAACGGTCATGCTGCCGGTCCACCAGCAGCAGGTTCACCACCGGCGCAGGTGTCCCGGCATCCCGGAGCAGTTGTTCCCGCAGCCGCTGCAGACAGTCGGCAACCCCGTAGCCCAGCTGCTCGGGGTCGCAGCCCAGGTTGGGGATGTACACCTTGGGCGCCGAACTGGCGGCGATGGCGCGCCCGACTCCGGCTGGCAGCAGGTTGGCCAGCAGGCTGCTGAAAAAGCTGCCCGGCGGGAAGCAGATCAGGTCGGCGCTGGCGATCAGCTGGCGCACCTCGTCACTGATGGCGGGCACCACGGGTTGCAGCACATCCGGACGCGCGCTCAGCAGCAGTTCCTCCACCGGTGACGACAGCGGCGCCACTTCCTTGCCAGTGATCCGGTGCTGGCCCAGCACCTCACGCCCGTCACGCAGGCGCACCGCGAGGTGCAGGGGGGCATCCACCACCGGCCGCACCGTGCCGCGCACCTGAATCATCCGCGAAAACTCGGCGATCACCGGCCCCAGATCATGCGCATCGCGCAGATAGCCCCCGGCCAGAATCAGGTTCCCGATACTGGCCCCGCGCAGATCGAAATCCCCCGGCATGGCGCCCAGAAAGCCTCCCAGCAGCTCACGAAACACGGCCGCGACAGGGGCCGGAATTCCACGCAGCGACGCAGCACTGCCATCCGCCAGCGCGCGCAACTGCGCCCGCAACGCACCCTGCTCACCGGAAGCCGGCAGACGCTGCTGAAACAGCGCCACGATCTCGGGGTGCCCACACACCGAATCATCGGCCAGCGCCACCAGCCGTGAGCGCAGGTCGCCAATGGCCGGCATGCCGAAGGCGCGACGCAAGGCTGCCGAACTGCCACCGGAATCAAAGGGCGTTACCAGGTGGATGGAGCGGTAGGTGGAATGCTTGAGCGTCGCCCCCAGCCCGTTGAGCGCCGACCCTCCACTGAAGAACAGGATGCGCGGCCCGTTAGCCGGGTCTTCCGCGAGCATCTGTCCGGGCCCACCTCCCGCCTCGCTCATCAGGTCTGTCGCACGATACGGACTCATCGGCCAGCGACCAAAGGCTTCACCTTACACCGGCGCCCGACGCCGGGAAACCACGGCCCAGCACCCGCTGCCTGCCCACCACCCGTCAGCCTGCACACGGCTAGCTCTCGCTCGACTTGCGGGCCCGCGGGTGGGCCTTGTCGTACACCCCGGCCAGATGTTGCCAGTCCAGCCGGGTATAGATCTGCGTTGTAGTCAGGTTCTTGTGCCCCAGCAGTTCCTGCACCCCGCGCAGGTCTCCGGATGACTGCAGCAGGTGGCTGGCAAAACTGTGCCGCAACATGTGCGGGTGCAGGTGCTGACCCAGCCCGAGAGCCCGGGCCCAGTGAGCCAGGCGTTGCTGAATATTGCGATGCGAGATGCGACCGCCGCGGCGGCTGACGAACAGGGCCGGCTCGTCCGGTGCCGCGATTTCGGGCCGACTGCGAAACCAGGCCGACAGGGCCTGCCGCGCCCGCGCGCCCAGAAACACGACCCGCTCGCGACCGCCCTTCCCCTGCACGATCATCTGCTCGGGCAACCGGGAAACCGGGGCCAGGTCCAGCGCTGCCAGCTCGGCCAGCCGCAGCCCGGCGGAATAGAACAGCTCGAGAATCGCCCGGTCCCGCACCGCCAGCACATCGTCCTGTGGCATGTGTTCCAGCAAGGCCGACAAGGGTTCCAGATCCAGCGCCTTGGGCAGGTGGTCCGGACGCCGGCGTACCAGACGCGCCGGCACCGGGGAAATCGCCAGCTGCCCGGCGTCCTGTTCATCACGGTAAAAGGTGCGCAGCGCCGACAGGGTCTTTTGCAGACTGCGGGCGCCGGAGCCCTGTCCACGACGGCGGGCAACGAAGGAGCGGACATGGGTTTCGGTCACGCTTCCCGGCGCGTCGATACCCTGCGCCTCCCCCCATTGCCGGAACGCCTGCAATTCGCGGGCATAGGTCTGCTGTGTCAGCGCCGCCAGCCGTCCTTCGGACGCCAGCCGCTTCAGCCAGGCATCAACGCGGCTCCAGTCGCTCATTGTCTGCCGCGATGGCGGCGGCCAGCAGCCCGGCCGTCAGATCCAGAAAATAGGTGCCCATGCCTTCCTGGAACTGGCTGGACGACCCGCTCGCCAGGATCAGCGCCGCGTCGCGGCTGCGACGATCAAGCGGCACGATGGCGCAGCTCTGCAGCTCGGTCTGGTCGGGGAAGACCTCGCTGCGCAACTCCTCGCTCAGCGGACCGCAGGTGGTCATGCCGGTGCGCATGACGTTGGCCAACTGCGGCGGAATCTGCCCCTGATAGGCCAGACACAGTTGCGAGGCGTATTCGTCACCCGACAGCATCACCAGCCGCGCAGCTTCAATGTCGAAGTCACGGGCCATGGCCTCCTGCAGGGCGTGCAGCGCGGCCTCACCATTGGGCGCCTGCAGCAGGGTCTGGGCCAGGGCATGCATGTGCCGGGCATTGACCTCGTTCAGGCGGGCGATCTCGACCAGGTCGGCCAGCTGGTTTTCCAGCATGCCCACCTTGTCCCGCAGACGCGCCGTGTGCCGCTCCAGCAGCGACGCCGCACTGCCTGAGCCGTGGGTCAGCGCAATGCGCGACAGCGCGTCTTCCTGGCGCACGAAGAAATCCGGGTGGTCGCGCAGGTAGTCCAGAAAACGCTGCTCCAACTCATCGTCAGGCACCGCGTGTGAAAGTTTCTCGGCCGGCATGGTCATATGTTCATTCGCCCCTCAAATACCCAGCATGCCGGCCCCGTCATCCATAACGGCAGGTCTCCTCCGGCCCATTCGATGGTCAGATTACCACCGGGGAGCCGGACGGTGACGGGTTGCCCTGCCGCCAGCGTGCCCTCGCGCACCAGGGCCGCAACCGCCCCACAGGCGCCGCTGCCGCAGGCCGGCGTTTCCCCCGCCCCGCGCTCGAAGACCCGCAAGCGAATCTCGGTCGGCGAAATGATCTGCGCAAAACCCACATTGGCTCCTTCGGGCACACGCGGGTGGGTTGCCAGCCGCGCGCCAATGCCGGCCACATCGGCGGTCGCCACATCCGGCACCGTCACGACCAGATGGGGGTTGCCCATCGACACGGCATGACAGCGCACATCGTCAATCAGGTAGTGATCGGCCGCATCGGCCAGCAGCGGCACCGCAGCCGGCTGAAAAACGGGCACCGCCATTTCCACGCGCACCTGCTCATCAGCCTGCAGCGCCACCGTCATCGCGGTCGTCGCGGTGCGCACCCGCAGAGACGGCTTGTTGCTCAATCCACGGCGCGCCACGTACAGCGCCAGGCAGCGCACACCATTGCCACATTGCCCGACCGTGCTGCCGTCGGCGTTGTAGATGCGATAGCCGAAGTCCGTTTCCGCATCGGGTGCGGGGTCGACAACCAGGATCTGGTCACAGCCGATACCGTAGCGGCGGTCGGCCAGCTTGCGCAGACGCTGCGGCGTCAGTTCGGGCAGCGGGGTATGCC
>JBFHON010000226.1:0-5048 GCA_041593295.1 Oceanococcaceae bacterium
GCTCGAACGTCAGGTTTAGGCATCACCGGGAATGGCAAGAGCGGCGGGTGTGGTACCCGCCGTTTTTCTTTGTGCGGGAGCTGAGAGTAGCAATGGGCGAAACGATGAATCTGGGTCAGCTGCGCTGGCGCTGCCGGCGGGGCATGCGTGAACTGGACCGCGCCTTTGTGTATGTCCTGAACGAGGTGTATCCGCAGCGGAATGCAGAATTTCAGGCTGTCTTTGCGCGGTTCACCGAAGAGCAGGACCCCGATATTCTGGCCATGCTTTCAGGGCGCATGGAAGTCCCTGCGCCGTATCAGGAACTGGTCGAGATCATGCGCAACTGCGGGGCATTTGCCTCCAACGCCAACTAGGCGTCGTTCGTCAGAACCGTGTTCTGCGCCGTGGGCAGGCGTTCCGGGTAATCGCGGTTGTAGTGCAGCCCCCGGGATTCCTGGCGCGCGCAGGCGCTGCGGATGATCAGTTCGGCAACCGCGGCCAGGTTGCGCAGCTCGATCAGGTCCGGGGTCAGGCGGAAGTTGCCGTAGTACTCCTGAATCTCCTGGCGCAGCATCTGGATGCGGTTGGACGCCCGCTGCAGGCGCCGGTTGGTGCGCACGATGCCGACGTAGTTCCACATCGTGCGGCGGATCTCCTGCCAGTTGTGGCTGACCACGATTTCTTCATCCGAATCCGTGACCCGCGATTCGTCCCAGTCCGGGAGCGCGTTACGCGGGTTGGCGTGGCCGGCCCCGGCGATGTGCTGGGCGCAGGCACGCCCGAACACCAGGCATTCGAGCAGCGAGTTGCTGGCCATGCGATTGGCCCCGTGCAGGCCGGTTGAGGCGGTTTCCCCGATCGCGTAGAGGTTGGTCTTGTCCGTCTGGCCATGCAGGTTGGTCAGGACGCCGCCGCAGGTGTAATGCGCAGCGGGCACGACGGGGAGGGGTTCCTTGGTCATGTTGATGCCGATTTCCAGACAGCGCGCGTGAATGGTCGGGAAATGCGTGCGTATGAACTCCGGGTCTTTGTGGGTGATGTCCAGATAGACGTGGTCGATTCCGAGGCGTTTCATTTCGTGGTCAATCGCGCGCGCCACGATGTCGCGGGGTGCCAGCTCGGCCCTCTCGTCGAAAGCCGGCATGAAGCGCTCTCCGTTGGGAAGCCTGAGCAGGCCGCCTTCGCCGCGTACCGCTTCGGAGATCAGGAATGACTGCGCTTTGGTGTGATACAGAATCGTGGGGTGAAACTGCATGAATTCCATGTTGGCGACACGGCACCCGGCGCGCCAGGCCATGGCAATCCCGTCGCCACTCGATCCGGCCGGGTTGCTGGAATAGAGATAGGCCATGTTCGCGCCCCCGGTTGCCAGGACCACGGCGCTGGCCGGGATGGTCAGCACTTCGCGGCGCTTTTCATCGAATACCCAGGCGCCTTCGACCCGGTCGCCGGACACGATGAGGTCGACCGCGATCAGTCCGGATTGCAGTTCGATCAGCGGGTGCGCCTTGGCCGTGGACAGAAGCGACGTCTCTACCGCCTGTCCGGTGGCATCCGCGGCATGAATGACACGGCGGGTGCTGTGCCCGCCTTCGCGCGTGAGGTGGAAGCCTTCGCCGTCTGCCATGCGGGTGAACGGGACGCCGAGCCGGTCCAGCCACTGGATCAGTTCGGGGCCATTCTCGACCGCGAAGCGCACGGCCGCTTCGTCACACAGTCCGGCGCCGGCGTTCAAGGTGTCAGTGACGTGGGATTCAGTGCTGTCGCGGGCGGAGAGCACGGCAGAGATGCCGCCCTGGGCATACCAGGTACTTCCGTGGTTCAGGGAACCTTTTGCGAGAACGCGACTCTTAATCCCCAATTGCGCAAGATGCAGGGCCGCGGTCAAGCCAGCGGCCCCGCTACCTAGGATTAAAACCGGAACAGAGGTATCGGGCATGACAGCATTGCTGGTTGGGAATACGGCCGGTTGCTACACTGAAGCAGCCGGTGCAATTCGCAAAGATAACAGGGGGTTGGGGCGTGTTACAGCGCGCGAGGGTCAACAGGACAAAACGCGTGCGCGCTCAATGACTCCCGCGGCGGACGTCGACAAGCTTTTGGTTGAACGCGCGCAAAAAGGCGATGCGCGCGCGTTCGACGCGCTGGTACTCAAATACCAGCATCGCATACTGCAGCTGGTGACACGCTTCGTCAGTGAAGCGGACGCGCCCGACGTGGCGCAGGAAGCGTTCATCCGTGCCTGGCGGGCGATCGGCAACTTCCGGGGCCAGAGTGCCTTTTTCACCTGGCTTTACCGCATCGCGATCAACACGGCGAAAAACTGGCTCGTGAGCCGCTCACGCCGGCCCGCTGCGCAGGACTTCGATGCGCAGGAGGCCGAGGACTACGGGATCAGCGAGCAGCTGCGCGACCGGGATACACCGGAGCACCTGATCCTCAGCGATGAGATCAACGATCGCATCGCGCTGGCGCTGGAAGCGCTGCCGGATGACCTGCGTACCACCATCTCCCTGCGCGAGTTCGAAGGGCTCAGCTATGAGGAAATCGCTGAGGCCATGGACTGCCCCATCGGCACCGTGCGATCCCGGATTTTCCGCGCCCGCGCGGCGATTGATGACCACATTGCCCCTCTGCTTGACTAAACTGCACCTATGACCGCACCCCTAGAACACGCAGAACGGATTTCCGCCTTCGTCGATGGCGAGCTTTCTTCGGCGGAAGTGGATGCCCTGCTGGATTCGCTGGAAAACCCGGCTTGTCGTGGGCAACTTGCGCGATATGCCCGGCAGGGGGCACGTGACTGTCCGGCGCTGGATATCAGTGCCGCGGTGGCAGCGCGTATCCGTGCGGAACAGAATCAGGCGGCGCCTGTGGTGGGGCGGCGATTCAATCCCGTACTGAGTCGCTTCCGTCGTCGTCCGTCGGCGCGCGCCTGGGTTGCGGCCAGCGGGTTTGCGGCGGCCGCCAGTGTGGCTGTTGTGGCGTTGAATATTGCGCCGGCAACCCAGCAAAATGAGGTTCCCCTGTCGGCGGTTCCGGTCGCTCTGGCGGCTCCGGCATCGAATGCCCGTACGCTCGCCGCACCGATCAGTGCGTCCGCTGAAGTCACGGCCGTGGCGGCAGCGGACAAACCCAGCCGCGAACTGGTCATTCCCGCCCCGCAGCAGCGCAACGAACTGGATCAGCTCTATCTCCAGCATGCCCGCTTTCGCGGCGGCTATGCCCTGGCGGCACCCGTATCCTACGGTCGAGTCGGGACTTCGGTCACGACGACCCCCGAAACCGCAGCCGCCGGGAATTGAACACGCGTATTTGTCCATGAGTCCTTTGCTGCCGGCCCAGCAATGCGCTTGACGCTTGCTCTGTGCGCGTTGCCTCTGGCATCCGCGGGTTTCTCTTCGTTGGCACTTGCTGCCGACGGTGCTGCGTGGGAGTGGATAGCGCGCATGAATGCAGCGGTCCGGATGCAGACCTATACCGGTACGGCGGTGCTGCACAGTGGTGACCGACTCGACACGCTGCAGGTGGTGCATGTGTACCGCGAAGGCATTGAGCAGGAGCGTGTGCTTTCACTCTCCGGGGAGCCGCGTGAGGTGATCCGCGATCAGGGTGAGGTTCGGGTCTCGCTACCGCAGCAAGGCATCCAGATCATCGAGGAGGACCAGGGTCGGGGGTTGCTGCCGACGCTGGGTGACTCCGCGCGACACCATCTGTCACAGCATTACCGGATCGAGCTGCACGCGACCCCGGGGCGGGTTGCCGGCCGGGAAACGCGGGTTGTCTCGATCGAGCCCCGTGACGAATGGCGCTGGGGTTACCGGATTCAGCTGGACACCGAGACGGCAATGCCTTTGCAACTGGAAGTTCGTGATGGCAACCAGCAAACGCTGGAACAGATCCAGTTTGTCTCGGTGGATTACCCCGACGTGCTGAATGACGACATGCTGGAGCCCACAATGGACGGTTCCCAGTTGCAGGTTGTCCGGGCGCGCCGCCCCCAGTTGGCCGGTGTGGACGAGGATCTGTTGAATGGCTGGGAGGTGTCCAGGCCCCCGCCGGGTTTCCGGCTCAGCAACCGTTCCTGGGCCCGCTTGCCAGGTGGTGGTGAATCCGTCGCGCACTGGGTCTACAGCGACGGGCTGGCTTCCATTTCGGTATATGCCAATGCCGTCGGTGGTGGCGTCGCTGTGCCCGATGCTCGCGTATCCAGCGGCGCCGTGAGCACGGTCCGGAAAATGTTCAATGGTGTGATGGTGACGGCCATGGGCGAAGTGCCACTGCGCACGGCGCGGGTATTTTCGCAGGGGCTGCGCCCCGCGATGGAGTCGCAGTGATGGCCGAGAGTGCCGCGGGCCTGCGGGTTCCCGCAACGGTGATGGCAGTGGAAGGGCAGCGGGTTCGCGTACTCGCTGACCCCCAGGGTGGTTGTCAGGCCTGCGCCGAGGGGCGGGGCTGCGGTGGTGGCGTGCTGGGGAAGCTGATTGCAAGCCGGCGTCGTCCGCTCGAAGTCGGCATCACGGATTTTCCGGTGCGCGAGAAACAGCGCGTCTGGCTGGTGATGGATGCACAACTCCTGAGCAGGCTCGCGCTGTGGACCTGGGGGATGCCGGCTGCGGCGCTGGTCGTCGCTGCCATGGTGGGCGAGCAGCTGCCGGCGCCGGGCGGCTGGATTGTTGGGGCAATGATCTTTGCTGCGGGGCTGGTTGCTCCGCGCGTGGCTTCCCGACACCTGTCCCTGCGCTCTTTGCGGATCGAGCCTCAGTTTCCAGGGGGCGAGGGTGTCTCCGGTTGCGTCAGCGCGTTGGGTTGAGGGTGCATTGGGCGCGGTTTTCTACACCCGGGCGGACTGCCCTCTTTGCGAGACGGCCTGGACGCTGCTCGAACAGGCCGGGCTGAGCGCGGGTTTGCGCCGCAAGGACATTGCCAGTGATCACGAGTTGACCCGGATCTATGGCTGGCGCATCCCCGTAGTTGCGCTGGCGAGCGGTCAGGAATTCGATGTCGCCCTGGAAGACCAGCTTGCAGCGTGCCTGCAGGCCCTGTCAGTCGACGTTGCTGCGGAC
>JBFHON010000227.1:0-5042 GCA_041593295.1 Oceanococcaceae bacterium
ACGTCCGCATCGGGCAGTTCAAAGTCGGGCTCGAAATACTTGATCGAGCGGCGCGACTCGATCGCCTCGGACACTGTCATCAGACGCGACGGGCCTGGGCGGCGGCGTTCCCGATGTAGCTGCCTGGCGTCATGGCTTTCAACTCACTCTTGACGGCATCGGGCAGTTCCAGCGTATCGATGAATGCCGCCATGCCAGCACCATCGACCCGCTTGCCACGGGTGAGTGCCTTGAGCTTTTCGTAGGGCTCGGGGATGCCATACCGGCGCATGACGGTCTGCACGGCTTCACCGAGGACCTCCCAGTTGCCATCAAGATCGGCGGCCATCGCAGCGGCGTTGGTTTCGAGCTTGCCGAGACCTTTTTCCAGCGAAGCGAATGCAATGGCCATGTGTGCGATCCCGACGCCCAGGTTGCGCTGCACGGTACTGTCGGTCAGGTCGCGCTGCCAGCGCGAAATCGGCAGCTTTTCGATCAGGTGCGAAAGGATGGCGGTCGCGACCCCCAGGTTGCCCTCGGCATTCTCGAAATCAATCGGGTTTACCTTGTGCGGCATGGTGCTGGAGCCCACTTCACCGGCAACCGTTTTCTGCTTGAAGAAACCCAGGGAGATGTAGCCCCAGATGTCGCGGGCCATATCGGTCAGAATGGTGTTGATGCGGACCAGAACGGCAAAATATTCCGCCATGTAATCGTGCGGCTCGATCTGGGTCGTGGCCGGGCTGGGCAGCAACCCCAGGCCCGCGATCAGGGACGCGGACAGCTGCTCCCAGTCGACATCCGGGTAGGCGGCAAGGTGGGCGTTGTAGTTGCCGGTTGCGCCATTGATCTTGCCCAGAATCTCCACGGCTTCCAGTTGTACCCGCTGTCGGCGCAGGCGCTGGACAAACACCGCAAACTCCTTGCCGATGGTGGTCGGCGAGGCCGGTTGCCCATGCGTGCGGGACATCATCGGCACATCGGCCAGCTCATGCGCGATGGCTGCCAGCTGAGCGATCAGCGCATCGATGACGGGCAGCAGGTACTCGCTGCGGGCACGCGACAGCATCTGGGCGTAGGCCAGATTGTTGATGTCTTCGGAGGTGCAGGCAAAGTGGGTAAATTCCAGGTATTCAGCAAGTTGCGGAACGTTCTTCAACTTGTTTTTCAGGAAGTATTCGACCGCCTTCACATCATGGTTGGTGGTTCTTTCGATGTCCTTGACCTGCTCGGCATCTTCGACCGAAAAATCGGCGAACAGCGCTTCAAGCTGGGCCTTGGTCGCGCGGTCAAATGCGGGCACCTCCGCAATGCCATCTTCATCACCGAGTGCAATCAGCCAGCGCAGTTCCACCAGCAAACGGTGCCGGATCAAGCCATATTCGGAGAAAATCCCCCGCAGTTCCTCGGTCTTGCTGGCATAGCGACCATCAATAGGGGAGATGGCGGTCAAGGCGGAAAGACGCATGATTCTTGGTGATGTCTGGCGATGAGGGGCGACAAGGATACCGAATGCGCCCGCACTGAAAAGGAATCGGTCCCGCAGGTACACTGCCGGCATCAACATTCTGACTGACCCTAGATGACACCGATTTCCTTCCGCGGCCTCGCTTTTGCCGGTTTTCTGCTGCCGACTTTTGCCATGGCTTTTGCGCTGTACCTGCAATACGTTTTGCATCTGGAGCCCTGCCCGCTGTGCATCTTCCAGCGCGTGGCCATGATTGCGATTGCGCTGGTCTGGCTGCTCGCTGCCATTCATGGCCCGCAGGGCGCGGGGCGCTGGGTCTATTCCGTCTTTGCTGCCGCTGCAGCCGCCGCAGGTGGCGCGATTGCCTGGCGCCATGTGTGGCTGCAGGGGCTGCCTCCGGAAGAGGTTCCGGCTTGCGGTCCTTCGCTGGATTACATGCTGGATATTCAGCCGCTCAACGAAGTCATCGCCACCGTACTCAAAGGTGATGGCGACTGCGCGGCCATTGAAGGGGCTTTTCTGGGTCTGAGCATCCCCGCGTGGACACTGATCGCCTTCGTCGGGCTGGCACTGGCCAGCCTGCTTGTTCCTCGTCTTTCTCGCCGGGAGGCCATCTGATGAGCTACGCCACAACAGATATTTCCGATGCCCATCCTGCGGCACAGGTCGCCGCACCCATCTTTCGTCACTTCGGCGGAGCACAACGCTTCGCGGGGGCCGTCAAGACGATCAAGGTGTTTGAGGACAACTCGCTGGTGCGCGACATGCTGGAGCAACCCGGAGACGGGCGCGTGCTCGTTGTCGATGGTGGCGGCTCGATGCGCTGCGCACTGGTCGGAGGCAACCTGGGTCAACTAGGCGTCGACAACGGCTGGTCGGGAATCGTCGTGTACGGTTGCGTTCGTGACTGCGCCGAACTGGGCGCGCAACAGATCGGCATCATGGCGATGGCCAGCCACCCCAAGAAAAGCGTGAAACGCGGTGTGGGCGAGGAGGATCTGGAAGTCAGTTTTGCCGACCTGCGCATCGCGCCAGGGGACTGGGTTTACGCGGACGAGGACGGCATCGTCGTGTCCAGCGCACAAATCACCTCGGTCTGAACTGCGCTGGCTGCCACGTACCTAGCGCACTGATCTCAGCCGGCGCCAGGGCCTCCCACTGACCGGGCAGGTGGCCCGCCAGCTTCAACGGGCCGACCTGCGTGCGGATCAGACGCAATGTGGGGTGACCGACATGCGCGGTCATCCGGCGCACCTGCCGATTGCGACCCTCGCGCAGAATGATGCGCAACCAGGTGGTCGGGATGTTCCTGCGCTCACGAACCGGCGGGTCACGTGGCCAGAAACCGGCATCGGGCAGGAGTTCCACACCGGCTGGTGCCGTCAGGCCGTCCTTGAGCTGCACGCCTTCGCGCAGGGCCTGCAGTGCGATTGCGTCGGGGATTCCCTCCACCTGCACCGCATAGACCTTGGGCCATTTCTGGCGAGGGTGGCTGATACGCGCCTGCAGGCTGCCATCATTGGTCAGCACCAGCAGGCCTTCGCTGTCTCGATCCAGCCGGCCAGCAGCGTAAACCCCGGCAGGGAGTCCGAACTCCGTCAGGCAGCGATGCCCCCCTTCCGAGGTGAACTGGCTGAGCACCCCCCAGGGTTTGTTGATGATCACCACCTGGGGAGCAGGAGAGGGCCCTGATGCCGGGCGTGACAGGGGATCCGCGCTATAATTGAACGGTTTTGTATCGCCTTGGCGCGACGCCGCATGGACGGCATTTCGCCGCGATTTACGCCTGATAGGTTTCGACACAGGGATGAGTCCGACGAGATGACGGTGACCAACGCAGAAGACAACTCTACTGCGCATGCGCCGGCCCGGCAGCCTGGTTTCCCGGGGCCACGGGCAAAAGCGCTGGCGAGCCTGGCACTGAAATGCTGGACCGATGCAGAGCCGCCGGCGGATACGCCACCTGCGGACTGGGCGATTGACCCGATTCCCCCGGCACTGGCAAACCGCAAGGTCGATCTGGTCGTTGCGCCGGACCTGCGCGCACTGGCCAGTGCGGCAACGGCGAAGGTTCAGGGGATCGTCATCGACCTGGACAGCCTGCGCCACGCGGATGCGGCCAGGTTCCATACCGCCTTTTTCGAAGCCCTCGAATGGGCCTGTGGTGAGGTCACGCCGCTGGTCTGGCTCCGCCTGCGCGCTCCCCGTCAGGGTGATTTCAATGGGCCGCTTGAAGACATCGCCTACTACCTTGCGCATGCTTCCGAACGGCTGCAGGCACGCCAGCGCCACATCGGGATCGAGCTGACCGGCCTGCGGCATGCGCAGGACGCAGAGCGCTGGGCAGCTGTCCTTGCGGAACTTGAGCAGGCCCTGTCGATAGCGCAGGACAGCGTACAGGTGACCTTGCGGCTGGATACCCACGCCGCAGTGACCGACATGGATGCGGTGCTGTACCCGCTGCGCAAGCGTGTGACCGCCACCCGGATGAGTCTGGCGCCCATCCTGAGCGACATGATCATGCGCAAGGGCAGCACGGCGGGCAGCTGGCAACCCGCGCGACAGGATGCGCTGACCCTGAGCTACCCGCTGGCCGATGCACTGGCCAAGCATTTCACGGTCGGCGCCCACCGCCGCGGAGTACTGGCGCTCAGCGGCATGTTGCCGACACTGCCGGTGCACGACGATGAAGCCACTCAGGCCGCGATCATGAAACGCACAGCCGATCTGGCACGGCAGCGACTACGCAGTGGCTACGATGGCATCGCCTTCGCGCACAGCGCGCTAGTGGAGGCGGTAAGCGCGGTGTTCGCCGACATGATGCCCACGGACAACCAGCTCGAGCGCCCGCTGGACTGGTCGATCCAGCAGGCCGACATGGAAGCGGTCGGGCAGGGCCCGGTCAGCGAGGCCGGTCTGCGCAACAACGTCGGCGTGGCCATCCAGGGCATCGAGGCGGCACTCCAGGGGCGCGCACGTTTTGCCCTCTACAACCAGATCGAGGACCACAACTCCACCGCCCTGTGCTGGCAGCAACTCTGGCAATGGGTACAGACACCCGACGCCGAGCTGGATGACGGGACACCGATTGATACCGACATGGTGCGCAGCATCATCGCCGAAGAGCTGGAAATCATCCGCCTGGAGCGAGAGACTCGACCAGCGAACAACGACCAGGCCGCACAGGCTGCCGAGCTGCTGCTGAAGATCTGCCTGGCTCCCGAGCTGCCCGTCTTTCCCCCCGCCTAGCCAGCTCCCGCATCATGCGTACGCCGGCAGTGACTCAAGGCCTGTAGCGCGGAATCCCGCTTTTTTTCGGGAGCAGGGATAGAATCCCCCGATGAGCAATATCCGCCTGATTCTTTGTGATGACCACCGTCTCGTTCGTGCGGGACTGAAACGCGTTCTGACCGACACGCCGGGTATCGAAGTCGTGGCCGAAGCGGACAACGGCGAAGATGCCGTCGAGCTTGCCCGTGAGCATGTTCCGGACGTCATCCTGATGGACGTCAACATGCCGGGAATCGGGGGGCTCGAGGCGACGCGACGCATCCTGGCGCGTCACCCGGACATCAAGATCATCGCGGTATCGATG
>JBFHON010000228.1:0-5041 GCA_041593295.1 Oceanococcaceae bacterium
CGATGCTGCACCGTGCCGTCGCCCGGATCGGGCACCGGCCCTGGTTGCTGATTGCCGGCTGTCTGGTCCTGTTCAGTCTTGGTGCCTACAGCATCGGGATGGGTGAGGAATATGTGCCGCTGATACCCATCATCGTGTCGATGGCGCTGGCCATGCGCATGGACGCCGTGGTCGGCATGTCGCTGGTGTGGGTACCGTACGGCATCGGCTGGGCCTGCGCCGGCACCAACCCTTTCGGCGTGGTGATCGCCCAGAATATCGCCGGCTTGCCGATCACCTCCGGCTGGGGCTTCCGTCTGCTGATGATGGCGGCCTTTCTGCTCGTCGCCTTCCATCACATTTACCGCTATGCGCGGCGTGTGCAGGCCGACCGAAGTGTCAGCCTCGTGGCCCACATCGATTATTCCGAGGGTTTCGAGCCACCGGACGATGTGCGGCTGACACCGACGCGGATTGCGGTACTGCTGAGCCTGCTCGCCACCGTGGTGGGCTTTGTGTACGGCGCGGCGCAGTTCGGCTGGTACATCAATGAATTGATGGCGATCTTCCTGGGTTGCGGGCTGGTCGCTGCAGTGCTCGCGCGCATGTCACCGGGGACCACCAGCCGCACATTCATTGCGGGCGCGGCCGACATGACCGCCGCCGCCCTGCTGATCGGTTTCGCGCGGACCATCGAGGTGGTGCTGTCGCAGGGGCAGGTCATCGACACGATCATCCATGGCGTCGCACAGTCGCTGCAGGGCCTGGGCCCGCACATCGCCGCCGCAGGCATGCTCGGTGTGCAATCGGTAGCGAACCTGTTCATCCCTTCCGGCAGCGGGCAGGCCTTCGTCACCATGCCGATCATGTCGCCACTGGCCACCCTGACCGGGGTGCCGCAGCAGACCGCCGTGCTTGCCTATCAGTTCGGGGATGGCTTCTCCAACATGCTGGTACCGACCAGCGCACTGGTCATGGGCGCCCTCGCACTGGGCCGCATCCCATATACGGCGTGGCTGCGGTTTACCTTTCCCTTGCTGCTCAAGTTGCTGGCGCTTGGCGTGGTGTTTCTGGTCATCAGCGTGGAAATTGGCGGGCCCGCCGGCTGAGCTAAAGCCGCGATTGCACCGCGCGCTGCCGAACAGGATGGAGCCTGATTAACTGCTCCTGATCCCCGGTCACGACCGAACTTGTCCGTGGCAGTCGCACTGGCCGGTTTTCTGCCTGGTCATGCGCCCGCTGGCGTTGCGCAGCCGGTGGTGGATATGACCCAGCCCGAGAGCACGCCGGGGTTCACGCCCTTTTCTACGGACATTGCAAAGGTGTAGTGGTCAACTGACTTTAGGGATGTGTTGCAGGACGGCGCACGCGGGGCGATCGGCAGCGACAGCTTCAGCAACGAAACGTAGCGACTGCCTTTCGCAAAGCGCCGATACCGCGAGTGCGGTACCTTTGCTGCCCCCGTTCTTCGTCGCATCGGCGATGAAGTTTCACGCTGCCCCGGAGAGCAGCGAAGCCAAGGCCGACACCCGGAAAAACATGTCCGCACCGATGGAAATGCAGCGACCAAGCGTAGCGATTGTGGGCTCGGGTATTGCCGGCCTGACCGCCGCCTGGCTGCTGCGCGAACGCTATACGGTCACGCTGTTTGAAGCCCATGCGCAGCCGGGCATGGGGGCCTTCAGCGTGGATGTACCGGGTCCGGACGGGGCGGCCAATGTCGTTGACGTTCCAACAAGGGTTTTCTGTTCCGGGTACTACCCGCATATGGAAGCGCTGTTTCAGCGTATTGGCGTGCAGATCGAGCACACCGACCACGCCGGCGCTTTCACCGATGCCTCCGGTTCGCTGGTGCTGCATTACGCCAACTGGTTGCTGGGTGGCCGGCCGATTGCCTACCTGCCGTGGCCCGGATTGCGCAGCGTCCGCTCGGTGCGAATGGCTGCGGTGGCGCATCGCTTTTTTCAGCGCGCGACACGGGATATGCGCGACCCGGAGGTCTGGGCGAGCCATACGCTGTCGGCGTATTTGAAGTCACGCAAGGTCTCGCCGGAGTTTGTCGACCTCATCTTGCTGCCTGCGCTTTGCGTGATTTGTACCTGTTCACCCGAGGAAGCCCTGAACTACCCCGCGGATCTGATCCTGGGCTATCTGACCTCGGGCGTCATGCGTACCGGCGTTGTGCGCTCGGCCCAGGGCGTGGCCGATGTTGTCGCCCGTCTGACTCAGGGTGTCACGCTGCGATGCGGCACTGCGGTCGTGTCGGTGACACCCGGGGAAAACGGGCTGCAGCTGGTGACCGAAGAGGGCCGTTCCGAGCAGTTTGATCAGGTCATCATGGCCGCGCAGGCGCAGCAGTCTGCAGCGATGCTGCCCGAGGCGTTACCGGCGCGTGCGCTGCTGCAGCAGGTGGGCTGGGCGGCTTCGGAGATGACCGTGCACACCAACCGCTCTGCGGTTCCGGTACCCGGCGCACCGGTCAATTATCGCGTTGCACCCGGGCGAACACCCGAGGTGACCGTCGACATGGCGCATTCCTTTCCCAGTTTCCGGCACCTGGACGCGGTGTATCAAACCTGGAACCCGTGGGAAGACAGTGATGAGGTCCTGGCACGTTTTGCGTTTACCCGTCCGGTTGTGACGCTGGAAAGCCGGGGCGCGATGAGCCGTTTGCGTGCGGAGCAGTCCAGACACGGGCTCTGGTATTGCGGTGCTTACGTGGCAGACCGGGTGCCGTTGCTGGAAGCGGCGGTGAGTTCGGCGCTGGATGTGGCCGCAGGCCTTGGGGTGAAGGCACCCTGGCGGTGACCACGCTGGCACATATTCTCGACCAGCAGGCAGACCGGGCCGAATTTTATGACCTCGCTGATGCCCGCAATCTGAACGGGGAGTCTGACCAGGCCGGCCAGCCCGTCACGGCCTGGGGCAACCTCGGCGACTGGAGTCAGGCTAAGACCTATCCGGATGCCTGTGAGGCACTGGCCCGGCGTCTGGGTGAGGCTGCGGACCTGGGCGCGCATTCGCGCGTCTTTGATGTCGGTTTTGGTTGCGGGGATCAGTTGCTCTACTGGTTGCAGCATTTCCGGGTCGCTGCACTCGGCGGGGTCAATGTATCGGCGAGTCAGACCCGGGTCGCCAAAGCCCGTCTGCAGGCGACGGGTTACGCGCAGTGGGCCTGTCAGGTGGAACAGGGAAGCGCCGTTGATCCCAAGCGGGTTGCCGGTGATGTGAATACGGTGCTGGCGCTGGACTGTGCGTATCACTTTCCCAACCGGGAACTGTTTTTTCGTAACGCTACGGCCTGGGTCGGGCCTGCGGGTACGCTTGCTCTGGTGGACCTGGTTCTGGGCGAAAGAGCACAACCGCTGCCGCGCAAGCTGGTGTTGTCGGCAATGGGGCGAGCGGCGCATTTCCCGGTAGCGAACCGGGTCGGCGAGACGACCTATCGCCAGCAACTCGCCGCTGCCGGCTGGGAAGTCACGCAATGGCAGGACCTGACAGATTGCATGTTTCAGCCTTTCGGTCAGTGGTTGAATCGGTACCGAAACACGGCCTGTGCACCGCAACTGCCAGCCCGTGCGTGGACCAAATACCGGGCAACCGCGCGCTTTTTGAGCTGGGCGGCTCGCCATGATGTTCTGCGAGCCGTGCTCTGCGTCGCCCGGCGTGGCTGACTGGGTGAACCCGAATGCCACAGAAGCTGTGATGGTTTCTTCCGCGATAAGATGGCAGAACGACCTAAAAAGCGCGGCCCTTGGAGACACAAGACCAGTAGCCGCAGAGTCCTCATGCGCGTGTTACGGCATTTCCATTGGCCCCTCATGGCAACCTTGATGAACAGAATCACCGGCACCGCCCTGGCCCTTGTCCTGCTTGCAGGGTGTGAGGCCGACCCGCTCGTCGAGCAGGCCACCGGCCAGAGCGAGAGTGGCCTCTGCCTGAACTGCGGCACGCCCACACAGATTCTCGACCTGCCCCAGCTGGAAAACATCCTGCTGACCAGCGCACAGCGCCTTTTCGTCAGCGGCCAGTCGAATATCTACGAGGTCGTGCGCAGCGCCGAAGGGCACTCGGCAAACCCGCTGCTGACAGATGGAACCGGCTGCAGCGGTATGGCCGAAACCCGGAAACACCTGTATGCGCTGTGTTCGGGCGGAACCGGCCCCACCGATTTTTCGGGCCTGTACGCACTGGACCTGGAGGACGCAGCCGGCACTCTGACGCTGATTTACCAGCTCAACGGCATGACCCTGCCCAACGGCATGGCCGCAACAACGGACGAGCTGTACGTTACCGACGGCCCGATTGCGGTGGAGCCGAAAATTGTTCGCCTGTCGATTGATCCCGGCAACCCCCTGTCGATCACGCAGCAGCAGACCTGGCTGAACACCCTGCCCGAATTCCCCAACGGCCTGACCTATCGGGAGGGTGCGCTGTATTCCACCTTTTACCTACCCGGCGTGAGCGGGCGCGTCGTCCGCATCGATATCCAGGACGACGGCAGCCCCGCCTCCGCCATCGAACTGGCACAGCGCGACATCATGGATGACCTCAACTTCTTCGAAGACACCTTGCTGGTGACCGACTGGCAATCCAGCGCCCTGTTCCAGATCAGCCTGGACGGCGAGTTGCTGCAGGAAACCACGCCGTTTCGCTACGCCCAGCCGTCCAGCGTCACCGTCGCCGGCGCCCCGCGGTTTGACCAGCCCCTGCTGCTGGTAACCGAGCGCTACACCGGCAATGGTCTGTGGGCTTCCCCGGCATTTGACTCCCCGGCCACCCGCCGCTGATTTCGCTCCTCCTTAATAGCAGCCCGCTGCAAGCACGGGCAGCCCGTCATGTCCGCGAAGTACCGCAGAGCCACCGCGCAGGCAAGCCATCCGATCCCATCGGGCTCCCGGATGTGCCTGCCGCACTGGGCCTGAGCGCCCTTTGCGCTTAAGATTAGGCACCGCCCGCAAAATCTGACTGTGCTGGAGCAGCTCAGATGGACGGCAAAAAAACACAATCAATCCGCCCGGATGACCTTGGGGAAAACCATGCCTACATCACACTGGATGGC
>JBFHON010000229.1:0-5038 GCA_041593295.1 Oceanococcaceae bacterium
AACGGTACATCGCCGATGGTAGTGTGGGGCTTCCCCATGTGAGAGTAGGGCACTGCCAGGCATTTATCCGAAAAAGCTCGACCGTCACTGGTCGGGCTTTTTTTTTGCCCAAATCAACGACCGTTAATGCCGGTGAACGGCTAAATCGCTACAATGCCCGGTTTTATACTTTCGGCAGGTATCGTCTATGGGCATTACGGAAACACTCCGCGAAGAATTCGGCATCGGGGTCGCGAATCTGCATTACAACCTGGATGCAAAGGAGCTGTTTCATCAAGCCATCGCGAACGACAAGGGCCGGATTCGCCACAATGGCCCCCTGGATGAACAAAAAGCCTATGCGACGAAGCTCGGCGATCAGGGACCGCTGGTTTTTTATACGGACCCCGATGTAACGGGTCGGCCGGTAAACGATACCTTCGCCGTGGACTGGCCCGAGGTGGTCGGTGACGTCTGGTGGAAGGGCGACCTGCAAGCCTTTGACCACAAACGTATTGACGCTCTCTTCGAGCGCGTCGGCAAGCACATCAACCAGAACGATCCGAATCTCTATGTTCAGGATCTGACTGCGGGCTGGTTGCCGGAGTACGCGGTTCCGCTGCGCTTTATTGGCGAATATGCCACCCATGCCCTGTTCGCGATGAACATGTTTGTGCGTGAGCCGATCGACATCAGTTCCCCCGATGAAAAACGCTGGACCATCCTCAATGTTCCCAGCTTCATGTGCGACCCGGAACGCGATGGCACACGCAGCGAGCGTTGCGTGATCATCGACATGCGCAATCGTCGCATTCTGATCACCGGTCGCGCCGACTACTGCGGTATCAACAAGAAGTCGATCTTCACCATCCTGAATTATCTGCTGCCGGCACAGGGCTTCCTGCCCATGCACGCTTCCGCCAACATTGGTCAGGACGGCGCCAGCGCGATCCTGTTCGGGTTGTCCGGCACCGGCAAGACCACCTTGTCAGCGGATCCGGACCGTCTGCTGATCGGTGATGATGAACACGCTTGGACGGCTTCCGGCGTATCCAACTTCGAAGGTGGCTGCTACGCCAAGCTGATCGATCTGAACAAGGAAGCCGAGCCGGTGATTGCCGCCGCGCTTTCGATGCCCGGAACCGTCATTGAAAACGTGCCGCCGTTGGCCGACAAGCCGTTGTCGGAAACCGATCCGCAGGAACTCGATCTGAGTGACCAGTCGATTACGGAAAACACGCGTTTCTCCTACCCGCTGAGTTGCAACCCCGGTGTCGCTCCTGGGGCTCGGGGCCCGCATCCCAACACGCTGGTCTTCCTGACCGCTGATGCCTTTGGTGTGTTGCCGCCGGTTTCCATCCTTGATGAAGATGAAGTGATCTTTCACTTTGTTTCCGGTTTCACCGCCAAGCTCGCCGGTACGGAAGTGGGTGTCACCGAACCCAAAGCAGCCTTCTCGGCTTGCTTTGGTGCACCTTTCATGGCGCGCCCCGCGTCGGTGTACGCGAACCTTCTGGCCGAAAAAGTCAGGGGGGCAAAAACGCGCTGCATCCTGTTGAACACCGGTTGGACCGGTGGACCGTACGGCGTAGGCAACCGGATCTCGATCAAACTCACGCGGGCGATGCTCAATGCGGCTCTGCGGGGTGATCTGCATGCCGATGACATGGAATACGAAACCCACGACATTTTCGGGCTGAAGATGCCGAAGCATTGCCCGGATGTTCCTGCGGAAATGCTGAACCCGCGGACGACCTGGTCGGACCAGGATGCGTACACGGCGAAGGCTCAAGAATTGAAGGCGATGTTCATCAAAAATTTCGAAGACAAGAAATTTGCCGAGCTCGGCATCAAGAATGTGATGGCGAACTAGCAGAACACGCTATAATTGCGAGATGATTTCGGGCGATTAGCTCAGGGGTAGAGCACTGCTTTCACACGGCAGGGGTCAGTGGTTCAAATCCACTATCGCCCACCAGATGATCTAAGACCAAGGCCTCCTTCTGGAGGCCTTTTCTTTTGGGGTGGCGCGCATGTGGCCTGACCGTCCCCGGTCCTTCCTATTGCGGAAGGGGTCGCTAAGGCGGTGCCTGACGGGCCTGGGTCTACTCCACCCGGAAACTGGTCTCCAGCTGCTTCCATTGCGCTTCCCAGTCGTCAAACACGGCAGGGGGAGCTGACAGCATCAGGGTATATCCGTGTCCTCCGCGGCTCAGTAACCAGGCACGGGTGTGTACTTGCTGTTTCGGGCCGGTTTCGTATTCGTATTCGACCAGATGCGCGAGCGGGTGGTGCGTATTCATGGCCCGGCTTTCGTCACTCATCAGTGTGCGCTGGCTTGCAAAATGGCCCAGACGCGGGCGGCGGAACGCGACGTAGTCATCGAGATCCTGCGGCGCGGCACGGGCCTGCTTGGGGGCGTCATGGAGGATCGCCGCGCGTACCGTAAGGTCACCGTGTGCAGGGGTTAGCAGCAGGTCGACATCACCGTAACCGCGCGTGATGTTCCAGCCCTGCGGGATCCGGATTTCATAGCCGCCCGTCTTGTCGGAATAGATGGTGGTTGCTGGCGTGGGTTGCGAGCACCCGCTCATGCCGAGCAGGCTGAGCATGCAAAGCGTCGTGGTGATGAGGCGATTCATGGGGCTACGGTTTCTTCATAGACGGGCACCGGTGCACCGCTCTCGTCAACGCTTCGCGAAATACCGCCACCGCCTTCGGTATGTTCGACCGCGTAAAAGGCGATGGTCATGGCTCCGGACTCGGTGAGCTCGACCCAGGCAAAACCGAAGGTGTCGCCCTGCTGGAAGCGTACGGGGTTGCGTGATTCGTTCCGCAATGAACGAAATTTGCCACCGGCACCCGACAGCAGAAATTCGGTCTTGCCGCAGGATTCCACTGCTCGTAGCCATTGCAGATCGTGGTCATGGCCCTGCAGCATCAGGTCGACTTCATCGCAAATGGTTGCTTCCAGCATTTGCCGGTATTGCTCACCCCGGCACGACGGGTCGGCCAGCGGTGTGGTTCCAGGCTCGACCACGGAATAGCCCAGCGGGAAGGCCGTGCATCCGTCGAGGGCCGGTCCCGCAGCGGGTGGGGGGATTTCGGCCAGGTCATAGCTGCCGGCATTGCCATGGTCGCCATTGGAAATATAAGGATGATGGGCCAGTGCCAGCTTCCAGCGGGCCTGACTCTGTGCCAGCGCGCCCTGCAGCCACGCGGTCTGGTCGAGCAGGTATTCCTCGAACCCTTCGGAAAACCACCCGCTGTCATCGCGGATGTAGTGGGTCAGCGGGCTGGAGTCGAGCACGAACAACTCCACCAGCGGGTTGCTGCTTCCGCGTGGCCAGGTTTCCGAGTAGTAGCGAGCGGGCAGCATCCACTTGTCCGAGCGCGTTGTGTACTCGACCTGGTAGTCACCACGGACATTGCTGCGGCCTTCACCGAAGAAGCCGCCCTCCTCAGCCAGGGCATTGGCCTGCGAATTGTCATGATTGCCCAGCGTGATGAAGAAGGGGAAGTCGAAGGCGGCGTAGGGGATTTCGAAGGTGTCGAAAAAGCGGAAATCGTCTGCACTGGTGACACCCTGCTCATAGATATTGTCGCCGGCGATCGTGGCAAAGTCGCAGCCGCGCAGCGTACAGACCTGCTCCATCACCTCGGCTACGGCCATCTGCCCGTGCTCCTCGTCAATGGATTGGGGCTGCGGACAGGTTTCCGGGTCTGCGATTTCCGTGCAGTAGCCGGTGCCGACGTCGCCGAGCGCGATGAAGCGCACAGATTTTCCATTGCTGCCCGGGGGCTGGTTATCCCCCGAAAATCCGGATTGCTGGCCGCACGCCACCATTCCCAGAACGGTGGTGAGGGCAAGAAGCGAACGAGGGGATACTTTCTTCACGGTTGAACCACAGGGAATTTGTCTCCAGGTCCAAGTATGCCCCCGACGGCATATCGGCGTGGTCATGACGCTTTACAATGCGCCGATGGGCTCCGCCTCGGAGGCAATACCGGAATCAGGGATGTGAGGACGACAATTCGATGAGCAGCTTTCGCCTGACGGCGCTTTCGCGTGGGTGGCTGACGCTGGAAAACAGCGACACACCCATGCACATGGGGGCGCTGCTGTATCTGAAACTGCCGGCGCGTGCTCGCAAGAGCTGGGTCGCGGACCTGGCGGCCGATTGGGCTGACTCCAACGACGTGGCCAGCCCCTGGAATCTGCGGCTCAACCGGCATGGTTTCGCCACCGTCGCCAGCAGCTGGTTGCCGGATGACGATGTGGAGCTGGACTACCACTTCCGGCATTCGGCCTTGCCGGCTCCGGGGGGCGAACGTGAAATGGGCGAGCTGATCTCCCGGCTGCATGGGCGGGCACTGGATCTGTCCCGGCCGCCGTGGGAAATTCACCTGATCGAAGGTCTGCACGGGAATCGTTTTGCCCTGTACTTCAAGGTGCATGCCGCACTGATCAGCGGGCCGGAGATGGTCGAAGCGATCATGGGGGGCTTCAGCACCCAGAAAGGCGGTACTACCCGGGCGCCCTGGACGCGGCCGGCAAGCATCAGTTTTCGCAGTACTCAGGGGACGTCCTGGCCCAGCATGCTTGGCCCGCTGCGTCGCCGCCTGCGGGATGCCCTGTTCAGCGCCTTGCCCTGGGCCGGTCTGCGCCGACCGCCGCGTTCGGCGCTGAATGACCGCATCAATTCCCTGCGCCGTTTTGCCACCCAGGAAT
Organism: Oceanococcaceae bacterium; assembly: GCA_041593295.1. Taxonomy (GTDB): domain Bacteria; phylum Pseudomonadota; class Gammaproteobacteria; order Nevskiales; family Oceanococcaceae; genus MS8. The sequence goes on from JBFHON010000229.1 coordinate 4,712, forward strand.
ATTCCTGCGAACGCCTGGCCGCGGTGGGGGCGGCGGTCAACGCCACGGAAGAGGACATCATCTGCTACCTGGTCGGCAGTGCAGTCCGGCGCTTTTTCCGTGAATACAACGCCTTGCCGGATGCGCCGATGATCGCCCTGGTCGCCGACCGTTCGCGGGTGGATGGGCAGCTGGCGCCCCTGCTAGTGAGCCTGGGTACCCAGCACGCCAGTCGCAAGCGGCGGATGCGCGAGGTGCGCGAGTCCCTGCGGGTTGCCCGCGGCATGCTCAATGCGCGGCCGCGGCATGCTGCGGTCGCGGAATCTGCGGTGGAAGTCATGCCGTACA
>JBFHON010000230.1:0-5023 GCA_041593295.1 Oceanococcaceae bacterium
CCACGCCGCCCCCAGCCTGGTCGCCGCAATGGGTGGTCTTCTGCTGGCCGCGTTTGCCATCGAATCGGTCATCACCACACCAGCCGGCCTGCGCCTGGGTCTGGGCCCGGTACTTGCGCTATTTGTGTGGCTGGTGACGATCATTCACCTGCCGTTGCGCCAGCGGCTGCAGCTCGGACACCTGGATTTTCCGCTCTGGCTGGGTGCGGCCATGGCCATTCCTTTCGGAATCCTGATTGGTGACGCACCAGCGGCTCCGGTCGAAGAGCTTTCAACCGCACTGCGCATGCATATCCTGCTCAGCCTGATGGCCTGGTCGGTGCTGACGCTGGCCGCACTGCAGACCATCGCCTGCGCAATGCAAAGCCACCGCCTGCGCAGCCACCGGGAGCCCCTGTTTCCGCAGCCCCTGCTGCGCATGGAGCAAAACAGCTTCCACCTGATCGGGATTGGCTGGGTGCTGCTGGTCGGCGGGATTGCCACCGGCTTCCTGTTTGTCGAAAACTTTCTCACCCAGCACCTGGCGCACAAGGCGGCGCTGACCATTCTCGCCAGCGTGCTGTTCGGCGTACTGCTGGCCGGACGCGCGTTGCGCGGCTGGCGGGGAGACCAGGCCCTGCGCTGGGTGCTCGGCGCCTGGGTCATGCTGTTTGTCGGCTATGCCGGCGTCAAACTCATCCTCGAATACGGCTTCGAACGCAGCTGGAGCTGACCCCAAAGCGCCGGTTTTGTGGCCCACGCGCTTGACAAGCAGAGCCCCACTGCCTAGAAATTCCTTTCACTAACTGTTTGCGGACCTCGCTTGGACGACGTCTCTACCGGCACGCTGTTTGCGCTGCTGGGCTTTCTCATTGCTCTTTCGGGGTTTTTCTCCGGCTCGGAAACAGCGCTTACCGCGCTTAATCGCTATAAAACCCAGCATCTCGCGCGCGGAGGCCACAAGGGCGCACGGCGCGCGCTGAAACTGCTGGAACGGCAGGATCGCCTGATCGGCGTCATCCTGCTGGGCAACAACTTCGTCAACATCCTGGCCTCGGCCATCGGCACGATTCTCGGCCTGCGATACTTCGGCGAACCCGGACTGGCCATTGCCACCGGCCTGCTGACGGTCGTCATCCTGATCTTTGCCGAGGTCACACCCAAGACCCTGGGGGCCCTCCACCCCGAGAGGGTGGCGTTCCGTGCCAGCATCATCTACGGCCCGTTGCAGATCGTGCTGTATCCGATCGTGCTCGCGGTAACCAGCATTGCCCGCCTGTTGCTGCGCCTGGTCGGCGTGCGCCCCGAAGATGCGGATCAGCACAGCCTGTCGACCGAAGAGTTGCGCACCGTCGTCGCGGAAACCCGGGCCATGTTGCCGCGCCGCCACCAGGCCATGCTGCTGTCGCTGCTGGACCTCGAGAAAGCCACCGTCGAGGACATCATGGTCCCGCGCAATGAAATCCACGGCGTTGACATCAGCGAGGACTGGGAGGACTGCCTGACCGCCATCCAGAACAGTCAGCACACGCGCCTGCCCCTGTTCGACGGCTCGATTGACGACCTGCGCGGCATCATTCACAGCCGCCGTCTGCTGCCGCTGATGGCGCACGGGACACTGGACCGTGAAACCCTGCTGACCGAGGCACGCGAGCCCTACTACATCCCGGAAGGCACGGCGCTGAACCAGCAGCTGCTGAACTTCCAGAATCAGCGCCGGCGGATCGGCTTCGTCGTCGACGAATACGGAGACATCCAGGGCCTGGTGACCCTGGAGGACATCCTCGAAGAAATCGTCGGCGAATTCACGACCGACCCCTCGACCCGCAATCGCAGAGTCCAGGTGCAGACCGACGGCACCTACCGGGTGGACGCAAAAACCAGCGTTCGCTACCTCAACCGCAGCATGAAGTGGGCGCTGCCAGCCTCATCGGCGCGCACGCTCAATGGCCTGATCCTGAATCACCTGGAAAGCTTTCCCGAGCCAGGCTCGAAGCTCCGCCTTGGTGATTACCTGATAGAAATCGAAACCGTCGCGACACACGTGATCGAGTTCGTGCGCATTACCGCGCCACCGAAGGCGGCCACGCGCTAAACCGCGCTTTCGAGATCACGGCAGACACCCAGGGCCTCTTCCAGGGAGGCCACCGGGTGGACTTCGACACCCTCGATCGCGTTGCGTGGCGCATTCGCGCGGGGCACGATCATTCGCCGGAAGCCCTGCTTGCCGGCTTCGCGGATTCGCTCCTCGCCGCCGGCGACAGGCCGCATCTCGCCAGCCAGGCCGATCTCTCCGAATACGGCCAGGTCCAGCGGCAGTGCGCGGTTGCGGAAAGAGCTCGCAATGGCAAGCACGGTGGCCAGGTCAAGCGCGGTCTCGCGCACCTGCACCCCACCCACAATGTTGACGAAAACGTCCTGGTCCTGGATATCCAGATCGGCATGGCGGTGCATCACCGCCAGCAGCATCACCAGACGGTTTGCGTCGACCCCCACCGCGACGCGGCGCGCGCCACGTCCATCCGTCAATGCCTGCACTTCGATCAGCAGCGGCCGGGTACCCTCACGCGCCACCGCCACCACACTGCCTGCGACGGGCTCCGGGCGACGCGCCAGGAATATCGCCGAGGGGTTGCGGACTTCCTGCAGGCCAACGTCCTGCATGGCAAAGAACCCCAGCTCGTTGACCGCACCAAACCGGTTCTTGGCCGCACGGATCATGCGCAGGCGCCCACCGGGGTCGGACTCGAAATACAGCACCGTATCGACCATGTGCTCCAGCACCCGGGGGCCCGCAATCACTCCCTCCTTGGTCACATGGCCGACCAGAATGACCGCCACCCCGCGCTGCTTGGCAAAACGCACCAGCTGCGCCGCACACTCGCGCAACTGCGCAACGCTGCCCGGCGCCGAGGACAGTTCCCGGGCGAACAGGGTCTGTATCGAATCGATGGCCAGCACCTGGGGCGGTCCCGAACCCAGCATGTCGAGAATGCTCTCGACCTCGGTCTCCGCCAGCAACGCCATGTCGGTAGCGTTCTCCTTCAGGCGCTGTGCCCGACCACGCACCTGGGAAACCGATTCCTCACCGGTGACATACACCGAAGCCGCTTCCGGCATGCGCAGGAGCATCTGCAGCAATAACGTGGACTTGCCGATCCCCGGGTCACCTCCGAGCAAGATGACCGCCCCCGGGACCAGCCCGCCACCGAGTACGCGGTCGAGTTCCGAGAAACCGCTGCTGAAACGCTGCGGGTCATCCCCGGCAGGGCCGGTCAGGGACTCCAGACGACTCTCGCCGGCCCAGCTGCGCCCGCCCTTGCCCCGGGCGGCCGCCGCAGGCGGCGTGGCGCGGGATTCCACCAGACTGTTCCAGGCCCCGCACTGCGGGCACTGGCCAGCCCAGCGCGGGCTGCTGGCGCCACACTCGGCGCAGTCGTACTGGGTTTTGTCTTTGGCCAAGAGCCGATCCTGCTGGAGGGTTCGGGGTATATTTTGCACAGCTCCATCGGGGAACGTGCTGTGGCAAGACTGATCATCCATCACGACGACACCTTTATCGCCGAGGTCGAACTGGATCGCCCGGTGCTGAGCATTGGTCGGCGTGCCAGCAACGACATCGTGCTCAGCGGGGATGCTGCGGTCAGCGGTGCCCACGCACGGATTCGTGTCGATGGCGACAGCATCGTGGTGGAAGACCTGCAAAGCACCAACGGCACGCGGATCAACGACACCCCGGCTTCCACCCAGACGGTGAAGGAAGATGACGTCATCGCCATCGGTCGACACCGTTTGCGTATTGCGGCCTCTGCGGGCTCTGAGGCCACGCTGATCATGGGCCCCGCCGACGGACTGGAGGATCTAGCGTGGCCCGAACAGGAGGCCGCCAGCGCGCCTGTGGGCCCGGCGCAGCTTGTGCGGTGCGCCAGTACGGAAAGCGGGGAACCGATTGCGCTCAACCGGCCGCTGACAACCGTTGGTGATCCTGCCGCCCAACTGGCGGCCGTCGCCCGTCGAGCAGACGGCTACTACGCCCTGTGCATTGCCGGGGGCAACAACAATGATGCACGCATCAACCAGCAGTCCCTGACCGGGAATCTGGTGCGCCTGAGCAGCGGTGACGTCCTCACGGTCGGGGGGCGCCAGCTCCGCTTCGAGATGCTGCCGGCCTGAAGCCTAGCGAACACCATGGGCGACACGCCGCCCCAGCGCCGTCAGCAACTCGTACGGCAGGGTTCCGGCGTGATCCGCGACCACCTCGACCGGCAAGCCCCTGCCGCCCCAGATCGGCAACCAGTCACCGTCCGTGACGCGACTGGCCGCCGGAAGCTCTACGGCCAGCATGTCCATCGACACCCGGCCCCGCAGCGGCAACACATGCCCCTCCGGGTCCCGCAGGTGGAAATTGCTGCCCCCCAGGCTCCGGAGCACACCATCGGCATAGCCAGCGGCGACAATCGCAAGACGGGTGTCCCGGGCCGCCACCCAGGATGCCCCGTAGCCCACGCTGTGCCCGGCACGAAGCGTACGCACCGACATGACGCGGGCTTCCAGCACCATGGCCGGACGCAAGTCCACCGCCGGCGCTGGCGCGCCGGCGATCAACGGGTTGACCCCGTAGAGCGCCAGACCGGGCCGGATGACGTCGCCGCGTGCCTCGGGCCAGGCCAGGGCACCGGCGGAGTTGGCAATCGACACGGGCAACTCCGGGAATGCCGGCCGCAGCCCGGCGAAGCACGCAAGCTGCTGCCGGGTATGGGCGTTTCCCGGGTCATCGGCACAGGCCAGGTGCGTCATCACCCCCAGACGCCGCTGCCGGTGTGCAGCGCCGTCACCGACCAGCAGTGCAACATCATCCGGCGCAAATCCCAGCCGGCCCATTCCGGTATCGAATTTCAGCCAATGGCGTGGAGCCCGGGGCAATCGCTGCAATTGCTCCCACTGCCAGCGCGCATGCACGACCGGCTGCAGCTCATGCGTCAGGCAGCAGGCCCAGTCCTGTTCATCCTGAACCCCGCCAAGCACGCACAACGGCGCACGCACC
>JBFHON010000231.1:0-5021 GCA_041593295.1 Oceanococcaceae bacterium
CTGCCGGTGGCCAAGCGGGAAGGCGATCCCCTGATCGGGGCAACCGTGAACGGCTCCGGGCTGCTGCTGATGCGTGCCGAAAAGGTCGGCGCGGACACCCTGCTTGCCCGCATCGTTACGCTGGTCGCACAGGCCCAGCGCAGCCGGGCCCCCATACAGAAGCTGGCCGATACGGTCTCGGCGTGGTTTGTACCGGCGGTCATGCTCTCGGCGCTGCTGGCCTTTGCGGTCTGGGCGCTGCTGGGTCCGGAGCCGCGAATGGCGCATGCGCTGCTGGCGGCCGTGGCGGTGCTGATCATTGCCTGCCCCTGCGCGCTGGGTCTGGCCACGCCGATGTCCATCATGGTCGCGACCGGGCGTGGCGCCTCGCTGGGCGTGCTGTTCCGCAATGCGGAGGCGATCGAAGTGCTGCGCAAGGTGGACACCATCGTGCTGGACAAGACCGGCACCCTGACCGAGGGCAAACCGCAGCTGACTACGGTGGAAAGCCACGGGGGGGTCGAAAGCCCGGAACTGCTGGCCCTGGTTGCTGCCGTGGAGCGCGGCAGCGAGCATCCTCTGGCCGCTGCCATCGTGGACGCGGCAGCGGCGCAGCAGGTGGAAATGCTGGCGCCAACGGACTTCTCCAGCGTCACCGGGAAAGGCGTCCAGGCCCATGTCGCCGGTCAGCGTATATGCGTCGGGAATGCCGCCTTGCTGCAGCAGGCTGGGATTGATGCCGGCCCGCTGCAGCAACGTGCCGAGCAGCTGCGCAAGCAGGGCCAGACCGTGATGTTCGTGGGTCGTGACCGTGATCTGATCGGCCTGCTGGGCGTGGAAGACCCGGTCAAACCCACCACGGCAGCGGCGCTTGCGGCCTTGCGCGAAGCCGGTCTGCGGGTGGTCATGCTGACGGGCGACGCCCGAGCCACGGCGGAAGCGGTGGCACAGCGTCTGGGAATCACCGACGTTGTGGCGGAAGTGCTGCCGGAGGGCAAGGCCGACGAGGTCCGGCGCCTGCAGAGTGCGGGGCGATGCGTGGCCATGGCGGGTGATGGCATCAATGATGCTCCGGCGCTGGCGCAGGCCGAGGTCGGGATAGCGATGGGCACCGGTACCGATGTGGCGATGGAGTCCGCCGGGGTCACCCTGGTCAAGGGTGACCTGGTCGGTATCGTCCGGGCGCGCCGGTTATCGCAGGCGACCATGGCGAATATCCGCCAGAACCTGTTTTTCGCCTTTGCCTACAACGCGGCCGGGGTGCCGCTGGCTGCCGGGGTGCTGTATCCGGTCTTCGGGATGTTGCTGAGTCCGATGATCGCGGCGGCCGCGATGAGCCTGTCATCGGTTTCCGTTATCGCGAACGCCCTGCGCCTGCGTCGGCAGAAGCTGGACTGAAGACGGGCTGACCCGCAGTCAGGGTCAGCCCGTTGGTTGCTCAGGCCAGGGCCAGTTGCCGCTGCATGGCCTGCAGCCGGGTCAGCTGCTCGCGGAAGGCCTGTTCCACCTGCAGGGCATCGATCCGGTGCTTGATGTCGCTGTTTTCCCACTGCGACTTGATCTGCTCGCGGGCGGCGTCGAAACGGGCACCCTGGACGTCGGCCCACTGGGCGACGGTGTCCTTGAAGTGCTCCCACTCGGCATCCATCTGTTCCTTGATCTCCGCAACACTGCGCAGGTGCTTGCGGGCTTCCAGCGCGGCATGGGTCCGCTCCAGCTCGCGGGTCACACGCGCCTGCTGAATCTTGACCTCGGGGACGCGCTTGAGGTCAGTGGTCAGGCCCAGCCGGTAAAGACCGGCAATCAGCCATTTGGTCGGGTCCCACTGCCACCAGCGAATGCCGTTGCGGTAGTCGTACTGAAAGATGTGGTGGTAGTTGTGATAGCCCTCACCCCAGGTGAAGAAGGCCAGAAAATCGTTGTCCCGGGCGGTGTTGGTCGTCGTGTACGGGCGACGCCCCCAGATGTGGGCCAGCGAATTGATGAAGAAGGTGAAGTGGTGGGAGACCACCAGCCGCAGGAAACCGGCCACCAGCACGAAGCCCCAGATGTCGCCGTAGAGCAGGCCCAGACCGATCGGCAGGATCAGGTTGGGGCCGAAAGCGAACCAGTGATAGTGCTTGTCCTGGAACATCACGATCTTGTCGTCCAGCAGGTCGGGGACGCGCTTGAAGTCCAGCTGTGACGAGGGGTAATCCCGCAGCATCCAGCCCATGTGCGAGTACCAGAAGCCCCGCGTTGCCGCGTAGGGGTCGGCGTCCCGGTCATCTACATGGCGGTGGTGATTGCGATGCCCGGTGGCCCAGTAGAGGATGCTGTTCTGCACCGCCATGCCGCCGAAAATGGCGAAAAACCACTTCACGATGGGGTGCGCCTTGTAGGCGCGGTGGGCCCACAGGCGGTGATAGCCGGCGGTGATCGACATGCCGTTGGCGGCGAGCAGCAGTACCGCCCAGACCCAGGCGCCCGTGCTGACGTCATGGGTCCACAGGTACCACGGCAGCACGAACACGACCGGAAGTGTCGTGAGGAGGAACATCAACGAAGCAGGCCAGTTGATGGGGTAGCGGGTAGCTTCAGACATGCAGTCACTCTAGGTTTGACAATGGCGCAGCCGCGAGTTTTACGGATGCTCATATATACAAGTGTATAATAAATGCTGATCGAATTACGAATGGCGGGACGATGACATCCACAATCAATGCCACGGCGGCGGTGTCGGCGTTTGCGCCGGCAACCCGCGGGCCGGGCCGGCGGCCGGAAATCGACCGCGAGCGCATTGTCCAGGCCGCCCTCAAGCTGCTGGGGCCGGATCGTAGCGTCGCCACATTATCGTTGCGTGAAATTGCCCGCGAAGCCGGCATTGCGCCGAACAGCTTCTACCGGCATTTTCACAATGTCGATGCGCTTGCGGTAGCGCTGATCGAGCGTGCCGGTCGCTCGTTGCGGGTGATCATCGGTGCCGCCCGTCAGCGGGTGGGGCGCGAACGCAGCGTGATCCAGAGTTCCGTGGATGTCTTTCTGGAGCAGCTGGATGCCGAAGACAAGTTCCTGCATATCCTGCTGCGTGAGGGCTATGTCGGCTCCCGCGAGTTTCGTCAGGCCGTGGAGCGGCAGTTGTGCTTTTTCGAGGAAGAGCTCAAAACCGACCTGATTCGCCTCTCGGCAATGGCTGGTGGACGCGTGATGCGCCCGGAAGCCACCGCGCGTGCACTGACCCGTCTGGTGTTCGCGATGGGAACCCGTGCGCTGGACATGGGGCCGAACGAACGGCGCGACCTGGCCGAAGAGACCGTGTGCATGCTGCGCATGATCATGGTCGGTGCGCTTGCGGAAACGGGCGCCAAAACAGAACGCCGGCAGTAGCCGGCGTCCTTTTTTTCAGGGCGGGTTCAGGCCGCGGTCTGGTGCTGCGGTGCCGGTTGCAGGTGAAAGCCCAGTTCATCCAGCACGAACAGCGGGCCGATCAGCAGAAACTGCAGATCCTTGATGAAGGAGGGCTTGGCCCCTTCCAGCTTGTGGCCGTAGATCTGCACGACCCAGGACAGGACAAATACCGCTGCGCCAATGGCTAGCAGCGGCAGGCCGGCGCTCTCGATGGCGACAATCAGCGCCAGGGCCAGCCCGCCGAACACGATCATGCCCAGCAGCGGGCGCAGACCCAGCGTCGCGTAGTACAGCGTTGCAAAGGCGGCTGTCACGGTGCCGCCGTTGACCCAGTGTGCAACCGCGCCGCTAAGGCCGAACAGTTCCAGGTTCAGGTTCCACAGCAGCGCCAGCGTTGAGAACACGATCGTGGGCACGCAGATCAGGTGGATCAGCTTGTTCACGGCGTGGGTGTGGCTCTGGCGGTATTCTTCGAGAAGGGCATTGAGTTGCATCGGTATTCCATCCATTCGGTGATTCGATGGCTCTACTGTAGGGATGCAGGCTGCGCCGGAACATGAGGGTTTACCCCAACCGATTGATAATTTGCCTCAGTCAGACGGTGAGGTGGATTCCCGCCACGCGCGGGGTGTGTGTCCGGTCCAGCGCTTGAAGGCATGGATGAAGGCTGCAGGCTCGGAATAGCCCAGTGCGAGTGCCACGCTTTCCACCGCTTCGGCCGGGTTGCGCAACAGTTCACAGGCCCGGTCCTTGCGAATTTCCTCGAGCAGGGAACGGAAGCTGACCCCGGCTTCGCTGAGCTGCCGCTGCAGGGTGCTGCGGCTCATGTTCAGGTCTGTGGCGACGGTTTCCAGTTTGGCAGTGCCGGCGGCGAGCCGCTTGCGGACGGCCTGCTGCACCCGGAGTACGACAAAGTGCCCCCGGTGCTGATCGCGCAGCTGCTGACGCGCCCGCTCCGACATCAGCTGCAGCATCTCGGTGTCGGCATAGGCCACCGGCTGGGCCAGTACGGCCGCATCCACCACCACCGCATTGGCTTCCTGCCCGAAGGCCAGCTCGATGTTGCCAATGCGTTCCCGGTAGGCCTGCAGCTGTTCAGGGACCGGTTTCGCATGGCGAAAACACAGCCGATGAACCCGCATGCTGGCGATGTCGCCCGTACCCATCAGGTAGCTGAGCAGCCTGAGCACCGAAAAGGCGGCGAACTCCACCAGTGAGCGATTTTCCTCCGGATCGATGTCCGGGCGACGGCGGAACTCCAGCCGCACACTGTCACCCTGCGGAATCACATGGATAAAGGGCTGGTCGTCGATCAGCCCGGTAAATTCCTGCCACTTGCTCAGGGAGTCGCCAATGGTGGCGCTGTTGGCGACGATGTGGCCGAGAATGCCCAGGCTCTGCGGCTCGAACTGGCAGCCGACCACAATTCCCAGTGCCGGATCCTCCGTGGCCGTGACCGCATCCGCCCAGATCTGCCAGAGCATGGCCTCCGGTACCCGTGTCAGCGGCTCGGTGATGTCAGCCGGGGCGATTCCGCGTGGTGCCAGGATGGGTTCGCAGGGCACCTGTCGGCGCTGCAGTTCGACCAGCAGAGGCCGCAGCGACAGTGTGGAGACCATCGCGCCGTGGCGGGGGGGCGGGAGCTCGGGAGTCAC
>JBFHON010000232.1:0-5006 GCA_041593295.1 Oceanococcaceae bacterium
CACAGAATCTGCGCCGCCGTGATCGGCAAGGCGAGCCCCGCAAACAGGGCGACCACAATGGTCATGGCTTCGCCGGCGTTGGTGGGCAGCGTCCAGCTGATGACCTTGCGCAGGTTGTCATACACGGTACGTCCTTCCCGGACCGCCGCGGCGATCGAGGCAAAGTTGTCATCCGCCAGCACCAGTTCGGCAGCCTCCTTGGCGGCCTCGCTGCCCTTGTGTCCCATGGCAATGCCGGCATCGGCCCGTTTCAGTGCCGGGGCGTCGTTCACGCCATCGCCGGTCATTGCAACGGTCAGACCGTGCGCCTGCAGCGCACTGACCAGCCGCAATTTGTGCCCCGGCGAGGTGCGGGCAAAGATGTCGACCTCCACGACGCAGGCGGCCAGCCCGGCATCGTCCAGTGCGTCCAGCTCCTTGCCGGTGAGCACCTGCGCCGCGTTCTGCAAACCGATCCGCGCCGCAATGGCCCGTGCCGTGGCGGCATGGTCGCCGGTAATCATCTTCACCCGGATTCCCGCCGCATGACATTCGGCCACCGCCGTGATGGCCTCCGGCCGCGGGGGGTCGATCAGACCTACCAGGCCGATCAGGGTGAGTTGCCCGTCGAGGTCCGCCGCATTCAGCACGGTGTGCTGCTGCGGCACCTCGCGCATGGCCACGGCAATGACCCGCTGTCCCTCGACGGCAAGCTGCTCCACCATCTGGTGCCAGTACCCGGCATCCAGCGGCGCGGTTTCGCCGCTGGCTGTGAACTGGTGGCCGCACAGGCCCAGCAGGACCTCCGGTGCGCCTTTCACATCGATGCGGGCATGCCCTTCGTGGTCGTGGTGCAGCACGGCCATGTAGCGGTGCTCCGCATGGAACGGAATGGCATCGGTGCGCCGCCAGTCGGGAAACGGCAGGTGACCCGCCCCGGTCAGCTTGCCGGCGAGCGCAAGCAACGCACCCTCCATCGGGTCGCCTTCAACCCGCCAGCCCCCGGCACCCTGCTGCAGCACCGCGTCGTTGCACAGGCCGGCAGCATGCGCCGCCTCACCCAGCGCCGGGTGCTGCGGCAGGACGGAGTCTGCGCCATCCAGACGCACGGCACCCGTCGGCGTATAACCGCTGCCTTCGACGGTGAACAGTTCGCCACCCGTCGCCAGTGTGGCGGCCATCATCTCGTTACGGGTCAGCGTGCCGGTCTTGTCGGAGCAGATCACCGACACCGACCCCAGTGTCTCGATGGCGGGCAGACGGCGGACGATGGCATTGCGCCGCGCCATGACCCGGACCCCGACGGCCAGCGTGATGGTCAGAACCGCGGGCAGCCCCTCCGGAATGGCGGCCACCGAGAGCCCCACCACGGCCATGAACAGCTCCGAAAAAGGCATCTGCCCGACCAGATAGCCCCAGACCAGCAGACCGCCTGCCAACAGCAGAATGAAGGCCGTCAGCCAGCGGGCAAAGATATCCATCTGCCGCACCAACGGAGTGACCAGCATCTGGACCTTGGCCAGCATCCCGCTGATCCGCCCGATCTGGGTCGCCGGTCCGGTGGCCACAACCACCCCGCGCCCCGTCCCGGCCGCGATCAGCGTGCCGCTGAACAACATGCAGGTGCGGTCACCCAGCGCCGCATCCGGTGCCACCGGCGACTTGGCCTTTTCAACCGGCACCGACTCGCCGGTCAGAATCGCCTCTTCCGCCTTCAGCCCCCGCGCTTCCAGCACCCGCAAATCAGCAGGTACGCGATCCCCGGCCTCGACCAGCACGATGTCACCGGGGACCAGTTCAGCGGCCCCGACGCTGACACGCTGCCCGTTGCGCATCACGGCCGAGCGCGGGGCCAGCATGCCGCGGATGGCCTCCATCGCCTCCTCGGCCCGTCCCTCCTGCACGAAGCCGATGATGGCGTTGATCACCACCACCGCCAGGATGATCCCGGTGTCCACGAAATGGCTCAGCGCAGCGGTAATCGCCGCAGAGCCCAGCAGAACATAGATCAGCACATTGTGGAAATGCGCCAGGAACCGCAGCACCGGGTGCCGCCGTGGGGCGGGTGGCAGGGCATTCGGGCCGTGCTCTGCCAGCCGCCGTGCCGCCTCGGCATCGTCCAGACCGCGCGGCCCGCTCGCGGTTGCGGACAGGGCCTCTTCCGCCGGGAGCGCGTGAAACGGCGGGGACGGGGCTTGCTCGGGCATGGGCATCGACTCCTCGGTTCGAGCCGCCATGATGGCACTCCCTACCCCCCCGCGAAATGCTCCAGATCAACCCCGGACGCGCCCGGCACGCGGCCTTTGCGCTCCCCGGGGCGCACTTCCGTATCGCCCCGATTGCGCCCCAGGCGCCGGGTCGGGTTCTCGCGGCGGCAAACCCACACCGTCGATCAACAGCGGATACAGTCCGTACCACAGTGTTGTGGATTTCGGGGCACTTTTGTACCCTTAGTCTGAGCGTGTGTCGAACACGCCGTCTTGCAGCACCGAATTACCATCCTGGCGGCAGTGCATGGCACCGACCCGTCGCCCGCAGGACACGGAGACAAAACGTGTACGACTACATCATTGTTGGCGCCGGCTCAGCCGGTTGCGTGCTCGCCGCGCGCCTGACAGAAAACCCCGCAACCACAGTCTGCCTGCTGGAAGCCGGCGGCCCGAACAACAGCGCACTGATCGATGCACCGGCTGCGGTGGTGACGATCATGCCGCGACCAGGGCGCCACAACTGGGGTTTCGAGACGGTGCCACAGCCCGGGCTGAATGGTCGCTGCGGTTACCAGCCGCGGGGCAAAGGGCTGGGTGGTTCCAGCGCCATCAACGCGATGCTGTATGTGCGTGGCCAGGCCGAGGACTACGACGACTGGGCACAGCTCGGCAACCCGGGGTGGTCCTACAGCGATGTGCTGCCTTATTTCATCAAGGCGGAAAACAACGAAACGCACCACGACGCTTTGCACGGCCAGGGCGGACCACTCAATGTTGCGGAGCTACGCGCTCCGTGTCGGCTCAATTCCGCCTATGTGCAGGCCTGCGTCGAGAACGGCCTGCCCCGAAACCCGGACTTCAACGGCAGTACGCAATTCGGCGCCAGCAGCTATCAGGTCACCCAGGTCAACGGCGAACGCTGCAGCGCCGCCAAGGCCTACCTCCAGCCGAACATGAACCGGCCCAACCTGGACATCGTCACTGATGTGCATGTGACCCGCCTGCTGTTTGAGGGCAAGCGCTGTGTCGGTGTCGCTGCGCAGCGCGACGGTCAGCCGGTGGAATATCGGGCCTCCGCAGAGACCCTGGTGTGTGCCGGTGCCTTCGGCTCACCCCAGCTTCTGATGCTGTCGGGCATTGGCCCGGGCGCCCACCTGCAGGAGATGGGGATCGACACCCTGCACGATGCCGCCGGTGTCGGCCAGAACCTGCAGGACCACATCGACATCGTGCACGGGTTCAAGGCGCGCGGTGACAGCGACACTTTCGGGATTTCGCTGGGCTTCACCGTGAGCCTGGCCCGGGCCATATTCGAGTGGCGCAAGTCGCGTACCGGGCTGCTGACAACACCCTTCGCCGAGTGTGGTGCCTTCTTCAAGAGCCAGCCGGAGCTGCCCCGCCCCGACCTGCAACTGATCATGGTGCGCGCCCTGGTCAACGACCACGGCCGCAAGATAACGGCCAGCCATGGCTTCAGCAGCCACATGACCCTGCTCAACCCGGCATCCCGGGGGGAAGTCCGGCTGGCCAGCAGCGACCCGATGGCCGCCCCGCTGATCGACCCCCGGTTTCTCAGTGACGACGAGGACTTCGCACGCTTCAAGATCGGCGCCCGCTTTCAGCTCGATGTCCTGCAATCGGAGGCGCTCGCGCCCTGGCGGGGCGACATGGTTTTCCCCTTCGACCCGCAGGACGATCAGGCCCTCGAGGCGGACTTGCGCAACCGGGCCGATACCCAGTACCACCCGGTTGGCACCTGCAGGATGGGCCCGGACGCGCAGGCCGTCGTCGATGAACGCCTGCGCGTACGCGGCGTGGAAAAGCTGCGGGTCATCGACGCGTCGGTCATGCCGCTGATCTGCCGCGGCAATACCAATGCCCCGACAATCATGATTGCGGAGAAAGGCGCCGACATGATCCGCGAGGACCAGCGCTAGGCGATGTAACGCCCCAGGTAGGCCACCATCGCGTGACCGGATTCCTCCGCGTAGGTTTCGGTGATCCGCCCGTGATAGAGGTTCGAGACCCGGAACACCGCGGTGCCGATATCCACCGCTAGGGACGCCACATCCGGCTCCTTCGGCAGATGGATGTCGTAACGCGCCATCAGTTGGGTCAGCAGCGCGCCCAGCTTGCGAACCGAAAACTCGGTCACGCGAAAGCTCTCGTCGGTGACCGCCCCCCCGAGGATCAGCATGCGTGAGACCGGCTCCGCATTGTGAAAATCGGCGGCAGCGCGATCCATGGACATGATCAGTTCCTGCCAGCTCTGACTCTGGGGCAGCGCGTCCGCGGTTGCCTGCAGGTGGGCTTCCAGCCGGTCCAGGTACACATGGGTGAGCTCGTTCAGCACCGCATACGGGGTCGGGAAGAACTTGTAGACACTGCGCCGGGTATAGCCCAGCCGCTCAGCCAGTGCGGGTATGGAGAAGCCGCTCAGACCGGCCTCCCGCAACAGGGCATCGGCCCCGTCAAGCACGCTCTGGTAACGCTGGAAACCCGCCTCTCGCTGTGGCTGACGTGCGCGGGAACGGGGGTCAACCGGGCGTATGGATGTCGGCATCAAAGTGTCGTATGGCCCCTGTGCGGAAACGGGTGTCGCACCTATAGTACCCCGGCCCGCTGGCACCGACGGATCAGCCAGTTGCCACCCCCAGGCCGGTCAGATCGATATACGGACTGCCATTGCTGACTTCCAGCGGCCCCATCACACGCTCGTACCCGGTCCGGGTCAGAATACTGATCGGGTAGTGGAACGAAGCCTGTACGCGTTCTTCCATCACATCGAACACGAGGTATCCGTGCCCGGCGTCGCTG
>JBFHON010000233.1:0-4995 GCA_041593295.1 Oceanococcaceae bacterium
CTGCCCGGCAGCAGGCGCACATGGTGCTGGGCTATTACCCGACGCCGCAGTCGGTGCCGCTGATCCTGGACAACCTCGTCGCGGAGGTGCGAAGCGCCGACCAGCGGCCGGACCTGCTACCGGTGTTCAGCTTCAATGCCACCGAGCTGTGGGCCGGAGGGCGCCGGGCTCCGGCCTCGCCCAGCGAAAAGTTGTCCCGGTGGCGCGGGCTGCTGCGCAGAATGCAGCAGGAAGGAACGCTGGGTACCACGACCATCACCGAAACAGGGTTAAGAAAATGAGTTTGCGTAACCGATTGTGGCTGAGCCTCGGACTTCTGGTGGTGCTGGCGATCGCAGGGGTCTGGGTGGCGTTTTTTCTGGCCACGCAGGGCATGCTGAAGGAGCAATTGCGGGTCAAGAATGTGGATAACGCGACGGTGCTGGCGCTTTCGCTGTCCCAGTTTGCCGATGCGCCGGTGGCCGCAGAGCTCTACCTCAGTGCCCAGTTCGACCTCGGCCATTATCAGAACATCGAGTTGCGGGGTACCGACGGCAGTGTGCTGTTCAGTCGCACAGCAGACCCGGCTGTGGTTGCCGCCCCGGAATGGTTCCGCAGCACCCTGGACATCGACGCGCCGCGTGGCGAGGCCCAGGTGCAGCAGGGCTGGACCCAGCTCGGGACGCTATCGCTGCAGAGTCACAGTGGCTATGCCTACGAGGCCCTGTGGCGGGCCACCCGGCAGGCGCTGTTGTGGATGGTCATCGTCAGTCTGTTTGCCATCGTGGGGGCTGCGCTGGCCCTGACACGAACGCTGCGTCCGCTCAATGGCGTGGTGCAGCAGGCCCAGCAGGTCGCGCAGCGACGCTTTGCGCAGTTGCCGCTGCCGCATATCCTCGAGTTCCATCAGCTGGTGACGGCCATGAACACCATGTCGCAGCGAGTGAAGGAGATGCTGACTCAGGACGCGCAGCGGATCGAGGCCCTGCGTCGCGAAGTGGAGGTCGATGCGGTTACGGGTTTGCTGGAGCGCGAGGTGTTCCAGGAGCGACTGCAGAGCTTTCTGCAGGAATACCCGGCCGGGCACCTGGTGGTGCTGGGGCTGGAAGATCTGCAGGGCTTGAACCAGGCGCATGGGCATGTGCAGATGGACCGTGTGCTCGGGCGCCTGGGCGCTGCCCTGAACGTGCAGGGGCGTGAGTCCGCTGGCGGCTGGCGCTGGCTTGGTGGGCGATTGGGGGGCTCCGAATTTGCCCTGTTCTTCGAGAAATTGCGGGCGCCGGACCAGGTCGCGCAGGTGCTGCTGGACCTTGCCACCGACCTGGGCAGTGACGCCGGCGTGCAGTTGCCGCTGTTTGCGACCCGTGTGGAGGTTCAGGGGGCACCACCGGTGAGCGCGGTACTCCAGGCCATGGGGCGCGGGTTGAGTGACGCGCAGACCCGGGGCACCGTGGTCAGCATCACGATGAGTGAGGGCGAGGCGGCGGTGTCTACCGCCGACGATCACCGGCAGGCCGTCAAAACGGCCCTGGACACCGGTCAGGTGCGTCTGAAGTGCTTCCCGATCCAGCGCCCGGACGGACCGTCAGACTATTGCGATGCCTACATGGAGCTGTCTCTGGATGGGCTGTGGCGGCCGGCAGCTCAGGTTTTGCCGATCATCAACCGGTTGGGCCTGAACGGCGCGCTGGATTGCCAGATCGTTGACGCTGCGGTGTCGAAAAACCGGCAGCAGGGTGTGTGCATGTCGGTGCAGTTGTCGATGGATGTGGTGACCGAGGCTGATATTCAGGACCAGGTGATGGCGATCCTGCTCGCAAACCCCGAGGCTGCAGCGTGTTTGTACCTGGAAGTGCCGGAGTTTGGGGTGCGTCATCACCTGCAGGCATTCCGCCTGTGGTGCCTGCGTCTGCAGGATGTTGTGGGCGGGGTCGGCATCCGGCATGCCGGTTATGCCCCCGAGGTGCTGGGCGAACTGGCCGACCTGGGGCTGGCACATGTGAAGCTGGATGCGGCGCTGATGCTGTCCCTGCACGACCCTCACACGGTGGCTGTCGTCGGTGGGTTGTGTGCCATGGCCCACAGCATGGGCGTTCAGGTCACGGCAACCGGCGTCAGCGATGCGGCCGTGGCGGAGCGTTTGTTCCAGCTTGGTGTTGACGGGCTGACCGGGCCGGCCTGCCGCGACACGAATTAAGCCGGCAGTCGGTGATATGTCAGCGTAATTTCGCGGGGCGGACGGGCGCTCAGACCGGCGATTCATCCGCGCCGAGCAAGGCCTCATGCGAAAGGGCATCGCGCAGGCGGCGGCGATTCAGCAGCTTGTCCTGCGCAGCCTGCGGCAGGTCCGTGATGCTGATGACCTGCTTGCGGATCAACGTTTCGATGAGATCGTCAATGACACGCACCAGATGGGCGTCGCTTTCTTCCAGCTGCTGCGGGGGAATGCCGGGCAGTTGCAGGTAGCTGCGCAGCTCGGGGTTGTCCAGCGGACAGCGCTCGGCGTGCTCGTGATCGGCAACGTTTTTTACCGAGGCGATCTGCCCCTGGGCATCCCGACGCAGATACAGCATGCGGGTGGCACCCGGAGGCGGGTCAGCCGTCAATGATGAGTTGGCCATTGTTGAGCAGGCTCTGAATAATCCCCGAGTCGCCCAGTGTGCCACCTTGCGTCAGATCGATCCCCTGGAAATCGATCTGCTGATCGACTGCCAGGGTGTTGAAACCGCCAATGAAACTGCCGTCGGTACTGATATGCAGGGTGGTAGTGGTGCCATCCGATTCGAAGTGAAGGAAGTCGGTGAGCACGCCGCCTTCTTCACCTTGCAGCACATCACGCAGGTCGAGTCGGTCGCCGTCCGCCCCGGGAGTCCAGTCGGTGATCAGATCGGTTCCCTGATCGGCGTCGCCCGCACCCCAGACAAAGGTATCGCTACCCGTGCCGCCGGTCAGTTCATCGTTGCCACTGCCGCCTTGCAACTGGTCATCGCCGGCGTTGCCCAGCAGCGTATCTGCGCCGGCGTTTCCGTACAGGATGTCGTTGTCGGCATCGCCCTGCAGCGTGTCGTCGCCGTTGGCGCCAATCAACTGGTCGTTTCCACCATCCGCGCTCAGGTTGTCGTCACCTTCGCCGCCGAGCAGCAGGTCGGGACTGGCTGAGCCGGTGAGCGTGTCGGCTGCGGGGGTCCCGTTGGTGACATTCACCGTGACGGCATCAATCTGTACGGTGCCGCTGGCAGTATCACCGTCGGCATCGGTGACCGTGTAGCCGAACAGGGTGTTCGGCATGCTGGCATCGCCACTGTCCGGCACGAATTCGTACGCACCGGTGGTGTAGTTCACGCTGAGGCTTCCGCCCGATAGCGTGGCGATGGTGATGGTCTGGGTCGCCGGGTCGAAGGTCGAGCGGTTGGCACCGCCACTGGCGACAATGGTATTGCTGCCAGGGTCATAGCTGTAGGTGGTTCCGTCGATCTCGATCGCACTGACGTGCGCACCGTCCGCGCCGGCAAACATGCCGAGTTCGCTGCTGGTCAGCAGGTTGCCACGGGTGGCGTTGGTGACGGTATCCGACAGGACCTGTTCCAGGTCATCCAGGCTGTCGACCAGGGTGGCATCGCGGCCTTCGCCATTCTGCCCATTGTGAGCAACCGGGTTGAGGTTGCCCTGGTTGACGTTGGTGCCGAGGCCAATCGCATAGGCGGAGATGAGCTCGGTATCCAGAAACTCGACCCATTCCGCTTCCTCCGCGCTGTTGATGCCACGACTGTCATCGGGGCGGGTTGGCCGACCATCGGAGAGGAAATAGGCGACATTTTGTGCATCGATCAGAGCGCCGGTAGCTGGGAAGGCCGCAATGGCTTCTGTCAATGCCGCATCGTAGTTTGTTTGCCCTCCGGCCGAGAGGCTGGCGAGCAGCGTCTGGGCCTGTGCAAGTGTGGTCCATTCGCTACCCAGAGCGGTGGCGCCGGAAGAAAACGCGACCAGACGCACGGCGACATCGCCAAACTCGGCATAACGGTTCATCAGACTGTTGATGGCACTGATGGCCGATTGCAGCCGGCTTTGTCCGCCAATGCCGTCAGTCGTTCCCATGCTTCCCGATACATCGATCACAATCAGGATGTTGGTGTTGAGAAATTCGAGTTGCTGCTCGGTTTGTGCGGCAGCCGGGGAATCATCCTCGATGCTGAAGCTCAACGTACCTCTGCTCGTGCTCTGCGAGTCGGAGGCGACGACACCCACGTTCAGTGTGAGGACGTCCTCGGAAGCCGGGTCGGGGTGATCGACGGTTTGAAAGATCTGCGCATCGTACTGGCCGGCGTTGTTAATGGTGACCGTGGCGACCAGGTTGCCGCCGGCGGTTGCGGACAGCACCTGGGTACCGCTGCCGGTCCATACCAGAACGTTCCCGCCACTGGTGATTACCTCAGGAGGGGCTTCGAGCGTCATGTGGACACTGTCGCCCTCTGCATCCGTGACGGTGACCTGTCCGCTGCCGTGAGCCAGATTGGTTGTGTCGACAGGGTTGCCAATGGCATCTGCTGCGGCACCCGTCAGTCCTTCTTCGGATACAGAGACGGCTGAGTTTTGAACATGCGGGGCATCGTTGGTCCCAGTCACGTCAATGGTGAGGGTTGTGGTGTCGGTGCTGGTGCCGTCAGTAACCGTGTAGGTAAAGACGTCCGACACGGTATCGCCATTATCGAGGGCCTGGGCGGCTGCATTCGGGGTGTAGGTGTAGCTGCCATCAGCTGCCAGGGTCAGGGTGCCGTAAGTACCGGCCAGACCGGTGCCGACGGTGCCGGGCGTGGTTCCGAAGGCGATGTCGGTGATCGTCAGCGTATCGCCATCAGGGTCCGTGTCGGCCTGCTCACCGGCTTCGGGCGCCGTGATGACATTGCCGGTCAGAGCGGGGCCGTCTTCAGTGGTGGTGCGGGTATCCGGGTTGGCGACGGGACCATCGTTACTGCCGGTGACGTTGATGGTCAGCGTCGTGGTGTCGGTGGTGGTGCC
>JBFHON010000234.1:0-4945 GCA_041593295.1 Oceanococcaceae bacterium
CCGAACCCAGCACCAGCAGGGTGAAGTCCGAGGTGGGGTTACCCGCCACGAACTCCGAACCGGAAATGCTTTGCTGCGGGTCCAGCTGCACGTCCTCGCGACTGGATTGTGCACCGCGCTCACAGGCCGAGCGCTGGAAATTGAAATAGCTGACAACGGACTGGTCATTGGAGGTGCCGATCTCGCAATGATCAGCCGTCAGCACATACGGGTAAAAATCGTTCTCGCGGTTGTTGATCAGCGTCCCGGTACAGGCCGCGGTACCGCCGATCACCAGCAACACGGTGGAGCGGACCTGATCGGCGTACGGGTCGGCCTCCGGACAGGCGACATCGATATTGCAGTTGCCTGACTTCAGTGGAACCCCCTGGGCCCCATCGGTGGTCCGGAAGCCGTGCGCCACACCGGCGATAATGATTTGCGGCATCTGCGCAGCCTGCGGCGCACGCAACTCGACGTCCACGGTGTCACTGAGCAACATCCCGGTCCACAACTCAGCGCCGGCATTGTGGCGCGCGTCATATGGCCCCTGTGTCTGCCCGGAATTGGCGTCATGCAGCCACAGCCGTGCGCCCTCGGGAAGCTGCCAGTCGGCAAAGTGCAGCGACAGGGACGTGGCCCCGGGGCTCTGGATCTGCAGGCGCCAGATCTGCTCTTCGCCCTCTTCCGACCACACCCCGTCGGCCATGCTGCTGAGCTGAACCGGGACCTCCACCGCGAAGCGCCACGGCCGGGTTTGTGCCGCCGCCTCCTGCAGGGCCTCGGCACCCGGTCCGGGTACAACCACCAGCGGCGCCGACTGCGCCAGCACCGCTCCCACGGGCAGCAGCGCAAGAACAGCCAGAAGGACTTTGCTATGACGTCTTTTCATGTCTGGCAGTCTAACCAAATGCGCCTGCCCCGCCTATCACCCGGCCATTGCACCACAGTGGCGCGCTCTGCAATGCTTGCTCTCTTTCCGCTCCGAGCACGGCCATGCCGATGACCCCCTACCCACCACAGGACGCCCCTGGCTTGCAGGGTTGTGACCTGGATCGTTGCAGCGAAAAACGCACCGATACGGCCTGGCTGGAATCCAAGTTCGCCGACGCCGACTGGATCCCGGTGTGGCGGTACCGCTCCGCCATTGAACAGGGCGAAGCCCGCCGCTTCCGCCTCGACGAACTGCCGGAAGTCCCGCAGACGCCGATATTCCTCGGGCTGCAGGACGATGGACGGGGTATCTTCTGTTTCGACGCCAGCCATGACGACGACCTGGGCGAGCGCCACCGTTTTGCCGACCTGCGCGGTGCCATGCCCCTGCTCAGCAGTGCCGACGGGGCCATGCTGGCCTACGCCCGGGCGATGATCTACTGGCACCGCCAGCACCGGCACTGTGGACGCTGCGGAACCGCCACCCGCAGCCAGAGTGGCGGCCATGTGCTGTGGTGCAGCCAATGCGAAACCGAGCACTACCCGCGCAGTGACCCTTCGATGCTGTGCCTGGTGACCGACCCGCAGGACCGGGCCTTGCTCGGGCGCAAGCCGGAATGGCCGGGCAGCCTGTTTTCCGTGCTTGCCGGCTTCGCCGAACCGGGAGAAACCCTGGAAGATTGCGTGGCGCGAGAAATCTGGGAGGAGTCCCGGGTCCGCGTCACCGGAACCCGCTACATCATCTCGCAACCCTGGCCCTTTCCCGCCTCCGTCCTGTTTGGCTACCTGGCAACCAGCCAGGGCGAGAACCCGCAGACCGCGCAGGATGAGCTGGCCGAGGCGCGCTGGTTCAGTCGCGAGGAGGTCGCGAGCGGTCTGCAGGCGCGCAGCCTGCATATCCCGCCGCCCTTCACGCTGTCGCATTTTCTGATCGCGACCTGGTTTGATGCGGCCGGCGACGGGCACCCCCGACTGGCCGAGGTCTACACCGACCCCCAGCGATAGGCCATCGCTAAGAGTGACGAATGTTTCAATAATGTGCGACTATCGCCGAAATTCCCGCACCACACGTTCACGATGTCCGACCTTCCCTCCTGCCCGGCCTGTTCCTCGACTTACACCTACGAAGACGGCTTGATGTATGTCTGCCCGGAATGCGGTCAGGAATGGGCGCGTGACGGCAGCGATGCGGAATCCGACACACCGGTCGTCAAGGATGCCGTGGGCAACCTGCTGGCCGATGGCGACACGGTGACCGTCATCAAGGACCTGAAGGTGAAAGGCAGTTCCTCGGTGGTCAAGGTCGGCACCAAGGTAAAAGGCATCCGCCTGGTCGATGGCGACCACGACATCGACTGCAAGATTCCGGGCATCGGCGCCATGGGCCTGAAGTCGGAGTTCGTGAAGAAGGTCTAGTCGCGCAACGGCCGGTAGCGGAAGCGCCGCGCCTCGGACAACGCCATGCGGGGGCCGACGGCCGGACCACTGACATAGTCCACACCCAGTTCGCGCAGGGCCGTCAGGTCGCTGTGGTTGGCCACACCGGCCGCATACAACCGTTGCTCCCGGACCCGCGCAGCCCCGCGGCACCCCCGCACCATCGCCTGGCGTGACAGGTCGCCTGCCAGCCCCGGCATGACCAGCGCGCGATCAAGACGCACGACCTCCGGGTGCAGGCGCGAGGAAAACCCGTCCCCCCCAGCAGCCGGTACCACCAGCCGCAGATTGGCCGGGTCCGCACGTAGTCCGTGGTGATGCAAGACCTCCGGACAGAGCCGGTCGACCTCCAGCAGCAGGTCGCGCGAGGCGGCGCCCAGCCCCTTGCGCGCGGCAACCACGTCTTCCAGTGGCAGCTTCAGCCACACCGGCTGTGGCCACTGTGCCGGCTGCCCGATCGCCAGACCGTACAGCGTGCGCTGCATGTGCAACCCGGCAACCGCCAGCATCAATTCGTCACCGGCCCAGCAAACACCGGGCTCCGGTGTCCAGCGTGGCTGCAGCCGCCAGCCGGCGATTTCCTGTGTCGTCAGGTTCAGCAGGGGCTCGCCCCACCAGTCGATCCCGTCGTTGAGCAGTGACTTTTCCAGCGCCAGGATGAGCTTGTTCCGGTGCTCGGCCGCCAGCCGGGTCGTCACACATTCCCCGCGTGACTGCTGCAGGGCATCGCGGGCATCGCTGATCCACTCGTCGACATTCCGGTACAGCCGCAGGTCCGGCACCAGCGCGACCCGCATCCGCATTTCCCAGCGTTTTTCCGCCAGCTGAAACGGTTTGCCCAGCAGCTCCTGCGCCCTGGCCACCAGCTTGTCCACCTCCTCGATACCGGTGAGGTCTGCCATCACCAGCACAAAGTGGCCTTCCGGCATGCGGTAGCAGTCGACGTTCCAGTCACAGACCTGGTGCAGGCGCTCGACCACCGAATCAATCAGGGCATCGACGATGTTGTCGCCATACAGTTGCTGGACCCGCGCCCAGTCGTAGTCGACATGGATACTCGCCGCCAGAAACTGTCTCCCCATTCCGTAACGGCGCAGGACGCTTTCCAGACCGGGCCGGACGGCAACACCCTGAATCCAGCGCCGCGACAGGGCCAGCTGCCGGGGTTCATGTACGTCCCAGGACGGGCGCACGTTGCCACCCTGCAGGTGCAGCAACCGCGCCACCGCCTGCTCCTGTCTGCCGTGCATGTCGGCCGCCTGTACCCAGATGCCCCCGTCGTGCCGCCGCGCATCCGGCAACCACAACGGGTGCTCCCAGATATCACCCTGCTGCGGCATGTGGGGAAGCAGCTTTTGCAGCCGCACGCCCATCAGTTGTCGCTCGCTCCGTCCCAGCAGATCGCAGGCGGCAGGCGTCGCCATTTGCACCCGCTGTGCGCCGTCAACCAGCAGCACGGCATCACGCGTCTGGGTAAACGCCGCGCGCGGAACCTCGCCCTGCAGCGGGAACGGCCCGGTGCGCTGCACCGTCAGCAGAACGGCCAGATAAACCGCGACCAGCGATGCCGCCGTTCCTGCCGGAGGGACCACCAGACCGGACATCACGACGCCGGCCAGGCCATCGACCAGAACCCCGGCACACAGCACCACCCAGAAACCCAGCCATGGCGCCACCACGGCCCGATCCTGGGAGAAGCCGATCGCCAGCACCAGCTCCATCAGCATCAAGGCCAGCAGGCACAGCACCAGCAGCAAGGCCGCCTGTGCCGTCCATTCGGGCAACCAGTGCAACACCGGGCTGACATCGACCAGCGCATGCTCCGGCAGCAGCAGCACCGCCAGCACACCGGCGACCGCCAACCGCCCCACCCACAGCACACTCCGCCGGCGCAGCTCGACCTGACAGACGGCCGCCATCAGTTTCCACCCCGTCCAGACCAGCAATACGCCCAGCGCGAGGTAGCCCCCGGCCAGCATCGGCACCTGTTGCCAGAACAGTGCCGAGATCAGCGACCATGCCGCAGCCACCAACGCAAAATGCGTCAGCAGCGTGCGCTGCCGCGACGGAGACACGAGCCAGGGCAGCGCGATTGCAGCAAGCAGCGACATCACCGCCGCAACAACCGGCAGCAGGGGGATCAGGTTCAAATCGGTTCTCGGTCAGAGTTCACGGGCGGTCAGGTGCTTTTCGTCAACACGCGCTTGACCGCCGCCTGCCAGCCAGCGTAACGCTGGTTCATTTTCTCTTCTTCACGCCCGGGTTCGAAACGGGCACTGCAACGCCAGTGCCGTGAAATATCGTCCAGGGACTGGTAGATACCGGCCGTGAGTCCGGCGAAGTATGCCGCACCCAGCGCCGTGGTTTCGAGCACTTCCGGTCGCTCGATCGGGATGCGCAGCGTATCGGAGAGGTACTGCACCAGCCAGTCGTTGGAAACCATGCCTCCGTCCACTCGCAAGGTCTGTGCCGGCCCGGCGTCCGCTGCCATCGCCCCGACCAGATCACGCGTCTGGTAACACACGGCCTCCAGCGCAGCCCGGGCGATTTCCGCAAACCCGCTGGCGCGACTCAACCCGATCAGCGCACCGCGCGC
>JBFHON010000235.1:0-4890 GCA_041593295.1 Oceanococcaceae bacterium
GGCCTACGACAACGCGATGGGCGTGGCGCTGATGATCGAAACCGCGCGCACGCTGAAGCAAACCGGCACCCGCCGCTCGGTACTTTTCGCCGCCATTACCGGCGAGGAACAGGGCCTGCTGGGTTCCCACTACCTGGCCCGCCACCTGCCACCACGGGTTGGCCAGCCGGTTGCCGCGCTGACGCTGGACATGCCGTTGCTGCTGTTCCCGATGCAGGAAGTCATCGGTTTTGGCAGCGAGCACACCGACCTGGATCGCTACGTCGCCGCAGCTGCAGCAGCCGAAGGCGTGTCTCTGGCCCCCGACCCGCTGCCCGATGAGGTGCTGTTCGTGCGCAGCGACCACTACTCCTTTGTGCGTGAAGGGGTACCCGGTCTGTTTTTCTTCCCCGGCTTCAACAGCAGCGACCCGGACTTTGATGGCAAGGCCCTGGTCTTCGAGCATCTGGCCAAGCATTACCACAAGCCCAGTGACGACCTGAACCGCCCGGTGCACTGGCCCTCGGCCACGCGTTTTGCCCGCATCAACGCCCGGCTGGCCAAGCTGATTGCCGACAGCCCCAGTGCCCCGCGCTGGAACGAGGGCAACTTCTTCGCCGAGCAATTCGTGACCAACGGCACCCCATAGTGCTGGAGGACACGCTGCGCGCGGCATACCTGGCCACCGAGTACCGCTTTGTCGCCAATGACGATCTGCTGGTGCTGAAGATCGGCCAGCCCAACGCCGCCGTGGACAGCCTGCTGCAGGACCAGGGATGGTCCGGACTGGCCTTTATCTCGAATTTCAACCCGCGGGGCGAAAGGTACGACGACAAGGCCAACGGGCAACGCACGGTGGCCCTGCAGAACTGGCTCAGTCGTCGTGGCCTGCCGCACTGGATGGGGCTGGGCGTGCCTGCAGCCGGCAGCGACTGGGATCCGGAAACCAGCTTCGCCATCGGCAGCCTGAGCCTGCGACAGGCCGAGGCCATTGCCCGCGAATGCGAACAGCGCGCGTTTGTCTGGCACCCACTCCACGGCGCCAGCGAGTTACGTGTCCTGAGCTGACCGCCCCGCCGCGGTCGCGGAAACCCCGGCCGCAGCGAGCGGCTTCAGTGCCGCAAGATCAGGCCAGTTCGTAGTCGGCGGCGTCAAAGGCCGCCGTCCGCTCGCGGTATTCCGCAGTCGGCCCCGGCCAGTTGGTCGGGTTATGGCCATCGGCAGTCTGGTACCAGCTGGTGCAGCCGCTGGCCCAGGCCATGTTTTTCAGCCGGTCCTGCATTTCCTGGTTGAAGGCCGCAAAGGGCTCCTCACGCACTTTGATGGTCTTGTGCCCCTTCAGGGCCTGAAGGGCCTGGATGATGTAGCGCGCCTGACACTCGATCATGAAGATGATGGAATTGCCACCCAGGTTGGTATTGGGCCCGTACATCATGAAAAAGTTGGGGAAGTGCGGCACGGTCATGCCCAGATAGGCACCGACCTTTGCGCCCCAGGTTTCATGCAGCTCCCGTCCTTCCGTACCGTGGATCTTCATCGGCGCCAGGTATTCGGTGGCCTTGAACCCGGTACCGAAGATCAGCACATCCAGCGCATGCTCGACACCGTGCTTGTCCACCACGCCGGATTCGGTGATCTTGGCGATACCGTCGACATGCAGGCTGACGTTGTCTCGCTCGTAGGTGGGGAAGTAATTGCTGGTGAACAGAATCCGCTTGCAGCCAATCGCATAGTCCGGCGTCAGCTTCTTGCGCAGCTCCGGGTCCTTCACCTGGGATTCCAGAAACTTCCGGGTGGCCCAGCGCGTCAGGCGCGACACCCGGCCCTCGCCGGCCTCAAAGGTCTTGCCCAGGGTTTCGCCGAACTTCCAGATTCCGTAACGCATCGGCCGGTCCGAACCGGGAACGCGCTTGAAGTACCACTGCTTGAACGCACCGTAGGGCTCATCGAAACGAGGCAGGCAGTACGGCGCGCTGCGCTGGAACACGGTCAGCTGCCCGGCAACCTTGGCCACTTCCGGGATGAACTGGATGGCGCTGGCGCCGGTCCCGATCACCCCGACCCGCTTGCCGGTCAGGTCGACGCTGTGGTCCCACTCGGCGGAATGAAACTGCGCGCCGGAAAAACTTTCCCGGCCGGGGATCTGCGGCCAGGCCGGTCGTGACAGCAGCCCGACGCTGGAGATCAACGCGCGCGCGGTGTACTGCTTGCCGTCGGTATCGGTCACGGTCCAGTGCGCCGCGCTTTCATCCCAGTCCGCGCTGGCGACCTCGACCCCGAAGCGCGTGCACTCGTACAGCCCGTAATGGCGCGCGCAGTCCTGCTGGTAGCTCAGCAATTCGGCCTGCTGCGGGTAGGGCCGGGAAAAGATGACTTCCTTGAAGAAGGAATAGGAGTACAGATGCCAGGGCACGTCACAGGCAGCTCCCGGGTAGGTATTTTCGCGCCACACGCCTCCCACATCAGCACCCTTTTCGAGCATCAGCACGCTCAGTCCGGCTTGCCGGCCCAGGATGGCCGCACACATGCCGGAGAAACCGGCGCCGATGATCAGAATGTCGGTCGAGGAAGCATTGGTCATGGGTTTACACTGACTTTTGTCACAGCCTGCATTATGCGGCAAGCGCCACGGCGCGACAGCGTGCCGCGGCCACATCCTGCTCAACAACCACGGTAATTTGCCCCCATGACCCACTGGACCCCCACCGACCTCCCCGACCTGAACGGCAAAACCGCCATCGTCACCGGCGCCAACAGCGGCCTCGGCCTGGTGACGACCCGCGAATTCGCTCGCAAGGGCGCGCTGGTCATCATGGCCTGTCGCAACCCCGGCAAGGCGAACGCAGCCGCCGAGCAGGTCCGCAGTGCGGTCCCTGCGGCCCGGCTGCAGGTGGAGCCCCTGGACCTGGCCGACCTGCGCTCGGTGTCCGGCTTCGCCCAGCGGGTCGCTGCCACCCAGCCCCGAATCGACATCCTGTGCAACAACGCCGGCGTCATGGCCCTGCCCCTGCGCCGCACCGCGCAGGGGATGGAAATGCAGATCGGCACCAATCACTTCGGCCACTTCGCCCTTACCGGTCAGCTACTGCCCCTGCTCGAAGCCGCCGGATCAGCCCGGATCGTGAACACTGCCAGCCTGGCTCACACCTGGACCCGGGGC
This sequence comes from Oceanococcaceae bacterium, assembly GCA_041593295.1. GTDB lineage: Bacteria > Pseudomonadota > Gammaproteobacteria > Nevskiales > Oceanococcaceae > MS8. The sequence continues at coordinate 3,140 of JBFHON010000235.1, forward strand.
ATGGATTTTGGCGACCTGAACTGGGAGCACCGGCGTTATCGCAAGTGGGATGCCTACGGAAAATCCAAGCTGGCCAACCTGCTGTTCACCTTCGAACTGGCGCGACGCCTGAGGGCAAGCGGCTCAACAGTCGCCGCCCTGGCGGCGCACCCCGGCTACGCCTCAACCCACCTGCAGGCTGCCGGGCCGGAAATGGCCGGCTCGCAGCTCAGCCTGGCCGTCATGAACCTGGGCAACCGCCTGCTGGCCCAGTCAGCCGACCAGGGCGCCGAGCCGATCCTGTACGCCGCCGCCATGCCCACCGCCCAGAGCGGCGAATACTACGGCCCCGACGGCTTCCGCCAGCTGCGTGGTCACCCACGCCGGGTCCGCGCCCGCAAAGCCGCCTATGACACCGAAGCTGCCGCTCAGCTGTGGGAGCTTTCCGAATCGCTGACCGATGTGCCCTTTCTCAGCAGCACGGTATAAATCAATTATTTCGATAATACATGCGGGTTTTTTGCGCTATTCATTCGCCTGAATAGATGCTGAAATCATGCTCCCTTTGACATCCCTTCGGAGCACAACGTGAACAAAACCCTCATTCCCGCCGCAGATCTGCTCGGTCGCATCCTGCTCGCTGCCATCTTCCTGCTCGCCGGACTGAACAAGATCGGCGGTTATGAAGGCACCGCCGCCTACATGAACAGCATGGGCGTGCCCGGCGCGCTGCTTCCGGCCGTCATCCTGCTTGAAGTCGGCGGGGCACTGGCTCTGATCCTGGGCCTGTTCACCCGCCTCAGCGCCCTGGCCCTGGCCGGCTTCTGCGTGGTTTCCGGCGTGCTCTTCCATGGCAATATCGGCGACCAGATGCAGTTCATCCTGCTCTTCAAGAACATCGCGATGGCCGGTGGCTTCCTGATCCTTGCGGCCAATGGCCCGGGAGCCTGGAGCCTGGATGCACGACGCGCAGCGGCCTGACACGCTAACCTTGCCCCGCATACCAGCCCGCGTCACCGGACGCGGGCTTTTCGCGACCCCAGGAGGAACCCGATGCGACACCTGCTACTCAGCCTTGCCCTGATGATGGCCCTGCCCGCACACGCAAAAATCGTCGGCGAAACCGTGCCTTACACGGTCAACGGTGAAACCTTTCAGGGTTACATTGCCCGGGACACCGCAGCAACCTCACCCCGCCCTGCCGTGCTGGTCGTGCATGAATGGTGGGGCCAGAACGCCTATGCCCGACAGCGAGCCAACATGCTCGCGGCACAGGGGTATGTCGCCATGGCCCTGGACATGTACGGCGCCGGCAAGCTGGCCACGCACCCCGATGATGCCAAGGCCTTCATGATGGCCACGCTCCAGGCCGGTGATGCGGTGAAGACCCGCTTCGAAGCCGCCCGCGAGCTGCTGGCGTCGCGTCCGGATGTCGACGGCTCGCGCATCGCCGCAATCGGCTACTGCTTTGGCGGAGGCGTGGTGATCAACATGGCACGCGCCGGCGCGGACCTCGCCGGTGTGGTCAGCTTCCATGGCGCACTGGGCCCGGTCCAGAACCCCGCACCCGGCACCGTGACGGCCCCGCTGCTGGTGCTGAATGGCGAAGCCGACCCCTTCGTTTCGCCGGAACTGGTTCAGCAGTTCAAGGACGAAATGGAACAGGCCGGTGCCGACATGACCTACGTGGGATACCCCGGCGTGGTGCATTCCTTCACCAACCCCGGCGCCACCGCGGTTGGCGAAAAATTCGGCATGCCGCTGGCCTACGA
>JBFHON010000236.1:0-4884 GCA_041593295.1 Oceanococcaceae bacterium
ACCTGGTTTCACCAAACCCGTACAAGGGTCAGGATTTTGGCGCAGTGCCGCAGATCGCCAATGCAAGGCTGCCCGACACGGGCATGCCGACCGTGACCTGGATCGGGCACGCGACCTTTGCCATACAGGACGGCGGCGATCTGGTGCTGACCGACCCTCACCTCGGCACCCGCGCCCTTCTGATATCACGTTCCACGCCACCGGCACTGGATATTTCGGCCGTGCAACAGGCGCGCTTTGGCGTGATCTCGCACAACCACTACGACCATCTCGACGAACAGACCGTGAAAGCGCTGCCAGCGGACATGCTCTGGGTCGTACCCGCCGGACTCGGACCCTGGTTTCAGGAACAGGGCCGTCGCAATGTGGTGGAACTGGACTGGTGGCAGTCCACCACGTCGGGCGACTGGACCATTACCTGCGTGCCGGTACAACACTGGTCCCGACGCTGGGGTCAGCCGACCAACTCCACGCTCTGGTGTGGCTGGGTCATGCAGTCTGCCCAGACCACGTATTTCTTTGCGGGCGATACCGGATATTTCGATGGCTTTGCAGAAATCGGCCGGCGCTTCCCGGAACTGGATGTGGCGCTGCTGCCGATTGGAGCCTGGCAACCGCAGAGCTTTCTGCGCTACCAGCACATGGGGCCGGCAGAAGCCCTGCAGGCATTTGATGACCTGGGCGCGAAGAACATGATTCCCATGCACTGGGGCAGTTTCAAGCTGTCGCAGGAACCCCTCAACGAACCGCCAACAACGCTGCGCGCATTGATTGCCGGCAATTCAGACCGCGAGCGTCGCGTCCGCATACTGGCCATGGGAGAATCCTGGTCGCTCAATTCCTCCGGACACCGATCCCCTCACGCCACATCTGGAGTCACGTCGAATGTCGACCTCATCCCCTGATCTCGACGCCGCCGACGCATTAGCGCCCGCGCGTGCGGCCTTCGCCCTCGCCCCGGAGCTGCTCTACTTCAATGGCAACTCGCTTGGCCCCTGCACTTACAAAACCATCGAGCACATGCGAACGGTGGTCGAGAAACAATGGGGCATCGAGATCATTCGCGGCTGGAATACCGCCGGCTGGATTGACCTGCCCCTGCAAACGGGCGAGAAACTGAGCAAGATTCTGGGCGCGGCTTCCGGACAAAGCATCGTCTGCGACAGCACCTCGATCAATCTCTACAAGCTGCTGAGCGGCGCACTGGCACGCCACCCGACCCGCAAGGTGGTCCTGCTGGAACGCGGCGCCTTCCCCACCGACAACTACATTGCCCAGGGCATTGCAAAGCGGGAACCCCGCCTGGAACTGCGGGAGGTCTCGGCGCGCGAATTACCGGAAGCGCTCAGCGACGAGGTCGCAGCAGTGGTCTTCAGCCATGTGAACTACCGCAGTGGTGAAAGGGTGGACATCCCGGCAATGCAAAGACGGGCAGCGCATTACGACATCCCCGTTGTCTGGGATCTGGCGCACTCCGCCGGCGCCGTGCCGCTGCACCTGGATGACTGGGGCGTGGAATACGCGGTGGGCTGTGGCTACAAGTTCCTGAACGGCGGCCCAGGAGCACCTGGCTTTGCCTATGTTGCAACGCGACGAATTACCAGCCTCGAACCGGTCTTGCAGGGGTGGTTTGGTCATCAGCAGCCTTTTGCTTTTGATCCACGCTATCGCCCTGAAGACAGCATTCGTCGACTGCAGGTCGGCACACCGCCCATCCTGTCGATGTCAGCTCTGGACTCCGCCCTCGATTTCCTGAACCAGTTCGAGCTGGGCGAGCTCTGGGTGAAGTCCTGCCGGCTCTTTGCGCATTTCATGCAGGCGCTGGAGCGCACCGGCCTCGACGAGGATTTTCAGCTCCTGACCCCGCGTGATCCCGAGGCGCGCGGCAGCCAGATCAGCCTCGAACATCCACACGCACATGAAATCTGTCGCGCCCTCGCCGCCCGCGGCGTCATCGCGGACTATCGCGAGCCCGGCGTGCTGCGCTTCGCCCTGACTCCGCTCTACATGCGCTTCCAGGATGTGGACTCCTGCGTGGACCATCTGGCCACCATCATGCAGACCGAAAACTGGCGACGCCCCGAATTCCGCCTGCGAGAAAAAGTCACATGACACCGAATACGCGTGGATTTCCCCTCTTTCAGCTCGCCCTTATACCGGCCCTTCTATCAATCGCCAGCACCCTGACGGGTTGCACGCTCATGAGACCAGCAGAACCAGCCAACCTGGACACAAACGCCACTTCCGGGCCGGCAGCGTCAGCTGCAATTCCCGATGTCACGCAAGCCATCAGCTGGGGTGACATCACGGCACTGCCGAAGCCCTCGCCCGGCACTAGGCGGGACTACGGAGCGACACCGGAACAATACGGAATCCTGCGACTGCCGAAATCCGCCCCGCCAGAAAACACGGGCTATCCGGTGGTTGTGCTGATCCACGGCGGATGCTGGCTGTCGGAATACGACCTCGCCTACTTTGAACACTGGGCCGAGTGGCTCAGCGAACAGGGCTGGGCAACCTGGAATCTCGAATATCGCCGCGTTGGCAATGCCGGCGGAGGATGGCCCGGAACCTTCGACGACATTGTCAGTGGCATCAATTTTTTACAGACCCTTGCACAGGAGAAACCTCTGAATCTCGGCGACATCAGCCTGATGGGGCATTCCGCGGGTGGGCACCTCGCCCTCTGGGTGGCGGGCTCCGGGCGGCTCGGCACCAAACCGCGACGCGTCATCGGACTTGCCGCCATCACCGACCTTGCCGACTACAGTCATGGCCCGGAAGGCAGCTGTCACTCCGCAGTGAAAGCACTGATGGGTGGCGAACCCGTGGAATTTCCCACACGCTATGCCGACGCTTCGCCTGCGAACTGGCTCAAGGCACCGGAAACACAAAGGCGGGCCCATGAGTTTCAGATCAGCCTCGTTCACGGCAGCAAAGACCCGATCGTCGCACCATCCTATGCCGAGAGCTTTGTCGAACAGGGCCGCACCGCCGGATTGAACGCGCGATGGCTACCCATTACCGGTGCCGGTCATTTTGATCTGGGTGTACCCACCCCCGCGAGCAAAGCCGCCGTGCGGATCGCACTCGATAGCCCGCGCTAGTTCGCCCTCATCCCATCAACTCCGCAACGGCACACCCCCAAATCCACAGACGATTGCGGGAAGGTGGGGTTAAGCGGGGTTAAAATAACGGCTACCTGCATCCCAGGGTTGAACCATCGGGGCCTTGAATCAAGGCGAGAGTCGGCAGTGGGCGCTTAGCAGGCAGCCACTGGCGCCTGGCGCATTTGCCAAGGGTTCCGTAAAGGTATAGTATTTATACCATGTTTGAATTCGATGAATCCAAAAGCACGGCCAACAAGGTCAAGCACGGCATTGATTTCATCGAAGCTCAAGAGCTTTGGGACGATCCCGATTTGCTCGAAGCCCAGGCACGAACAGAAGATGAGCCGCGATTCTTTGTTTTCGGTCGAATAGGCTCTAAAAACTGGACAGCGGTCATCACGTATCGAGAGGCCACAGTTCGCATTATTTCGGTGCGTCGGTCACGCGAAAAGGAGGTTCATTGGTATGAAAGCGAAAGAGCTTGACAAAAAATTTGACGCCGGCGAGGACATCACCGACCTTGTGGATTTGTCCACGGCCCGCCGTCCGAATCAAGAGCAACGCCGCGTGAATGTCGATTTCCCTTCCTGGATGATTGATGGCCTAGACCGCGAAGCCAAGCGCGTCGGGGTCACTCGCCAGTCCATCATCAAGGTTTGGCTGGCGGAACGCTTAGAGCAATCTGGTTCGCATCGAGTGGCCTAGCTCACGAAGGTCAGCAATTGGCACAGAGCGGCGGTCCGTGCTTTGCAACAAAGGGTTGGAGTCTTCAGTCATTCAACCCTGGGATGCACATAGCCGAAAAAAGCCCCGTCACATAAACGAGGCTCACTCTTAAAATCAAATGGTGCCGGCTGAGGGATTCGAACCCCCGACCCCCTGATTACAAAGCCGGGTGAAACCGGCCATCATTCAGCACCTTACCTTCGATTTCGTTTTAGAAGCACGGCGAGCGCAATGCCCGTGTTTACTCGGTTCGAAAGAACGGTTTTAGAAGGCTCCAGCGTTTACCAGACCTGGCAAACCTCATACCCCACGGCTCCGATTCCGGCCGATCTAACGGCACCTGCCGTCACCGACGCGCTGCCCCAGAACGCAGGCGGTAAGCGCCACATGTGGCCGCAGGCCACGATAGGCCGCTATCAGCGCCCACCAACGCCAGGGACCTTCACCGGCCGGCACACAACGCCGTATCCGAAGGCAAGCCGCCCCACTCCCGTGCTCCCAGCCGGCAGCGGCGAGACAAACGCGGCGAGCAACGTAACAGCAGCAAAGCCCGACCTCGCGGCCCGTCAACAAATTCCGTGGCCGTCAGCGCCTTGCGCGTACGGCCAAAGCAGGAAAGCAAGCGGCAGCGCAAGCGACCAAAAGGACAGCCGTAGGCAGTCCTTTTTCGCTTTCGCAACGCGGGCTTTCTATGGGCTTGTCAAAAACCAAACAAGTCACACACAACCCCTCTCACAGCCTCTGGAAGCTCCATGAAGATCGCAGAAGAAATTCACTCCCCCATTCGAGGGAATGGCCTACGAATCGACACACGGAAAGCTCGGCTCGCCAGAATGCGGGCATCAATCATCACCGCCGCTGAATGCCACGAATCGGCATCACAATCTGGAGGTTTCCGTTATCACGCGTTCATGGTGACCCCGACCTACCGGCGCGTAGATCAATGGCGCCCACACCACATTTCGGATGCCCTCAAGTGCTTGCGAGAGTGGGGCCGGCGAAAGGGTATAAAGCCACGCTATGTCTGGGTTGCCGAGCTACAAAAGCG
>JBFHON010000237.1:0-4880 GCA_041593295.1 Oceanococcaceae bacterium
AATCTCGCCGGTGAGCCGGTAAGTGACGAAGCGCCTGTTCTGGTTTGCGATGCAACGCTGCGCAGTGGAGCAACCGGCCTGCAACTGACGGCCGGTGGGGTGGTCATCGACCCGGACGCCGCGCAGATCATTCTGCCGAGTCAGTCCGTGTCACTGGGGTTGCTCGGCACCTTCGTCAACAATGATCCGAACTGTGGTGACATCGGTGAGGAATTCACCCTGGATCTCACCAATTCGGCCAACTGGGTTGCGGACCGCTCCGGCATCGTGACTGTTGGTAATGTGTTCGGTCGCAACAAGGGGGTCGTGAGCTACGTGGCTCCCGGGCTGGTCGAGGTATCCGCAACCTTCGCCGGGTCCACGGTATCCGTGCCGTTCATCGCCGTGGATGCATCGGTGCGGTCATTGAGCGTTTCCGGCCCGGAATATCTGTTTGCGCCGGGTGCATTTGCCTACACCGCCGAAGCCCTTTACGAACTGGCTGCGGGGGAAACCGCAGACTCGCTGCCCGAAGGCTGCTCGGCTGCCAGCGAAGACAGCCAGAACCGTTTCCTGTGTGACGTCACCAACAACACGAATATCGTGTGGACCAGCGCACTGGCAAACGGAAGCAGTGCAGCCGGTATTGCAGAAATCTTCAACAATGACGGTCAGCTGGTCGTCGCTGCAGACGCGCAGCCGCAGGTCATCACCGTGAAGGCGAACTACCTCGGGAGCACCGATGCGGTCGAGTCCCTGATTGTTCCCGCGACATTGACCAATGTGCTGGTGACACCCAGTGCGGCGTGCATCGACAGCGGAACGCTGGGTATGACTTTGGCGAGCCAGCAGAAATACACGGCACGGCATATCTACGAAATCATGGTCGAAGGGCAGGAAGATCCGCTGACCTGTGGTGTTGATGGCAGCGAGGCCTCGACCTGGAGCATTCCCGAAGACAGCTTTGGCTTCGGGACCAGCGGTGGCAGTGATCTTCTGAGCATCATTGGCCTTTCCGGGTGTCAACCCATTCTTCCTGTTGGTGTGACGGACCCCGGCGATGATCCCGATGGCACGGCGCTGACGGCGGCCCCGGCGTTTGTCAGCAATCAGGCAGGCCAGCGCGGGCTGGTCACGGCAAATACGAATGACGCCCTGGGACTGATACCCGGACTGACGGTTGGTACGGCCTGCATTCAGGCGAACGCGGGTCCGGGCGGTGAACTGGCTGGGCAGGGTACGGTGATTGTGGCGACGGCTGTCTTGCCGGATGTGTGTGGCTTGCTGGAGCCCGCTCTGGAAGCCCTGCTGTCCGAAGGTGACCCGGAAGAGGATTGCCAGGATGTGCTGGCCGCGCTGGCAACCGAGGAAGCGGCGGCTGAGGAGTCGCCAGAGGCGACAGCGGGTGTTCTCGATACCCTGCTGGGTGTGCTTTTGGGTGGAACGCGCTGAGTGGCGCTGATTGGAAATATCAGGGGAGTTAAGTAGATGCGCGTTTCAACCACGTCTTTTTTCCGGGCCGCCGGTATCGCGGCGATGATCATGGCGCTGCCTGCCGCTGCACAGCAGTTGCCGGCGGCGGAGAACTCGGTTACCGAAGAACCAAATTACGGTTCGCCCTTCGATGACCGCTACTGGGTCGGTGTTGCGGGTGGTGTCACCTTTGCCGATTCTGAAAACTTCGATAATGGGCCGGCAGCGCTGGTGCATTTCGGCAAGATGCTTTATCCGAACATCGCTCTGCAGCTTGAAGGGCAGTACGAGCAGCTGACGGTTGCCGATGTCGGCAACACCACGCAGACAGCCGATTACACCCGCTATGGTGCCGGTGTGACCGCGCAGTACGTCCTGAACATGGGGCGTTTGCAGGTGGGCCCGCTGGTTGGTGCCGGTTACCGCCGCATCGACTGGCTGGGTGAGATCGAGGATGGGCTGAGCGGCTACGCCGGGATTGGCGGGGTGATCAAGGTCGGCAAGAATGTTGATCTGACGCTGGATGGCCGGTACCTGCTCGACTTCTCCGATGGCGAAGGCGTGCTCAACGAATCCACCTATTACACCTGGAATGCGCTGGTGGGCGTGCGTTTCAAACTCGGAACCTGGCCGCCCAAGGCACCGGACAATGATGGTGACGGTGTGCCCGATTTCCGGGACGACTGCCCGAACACCCCGCTGGGTGCGATTGTCAATGCGCGCGGTTGTGCCGTGGATAGCGACAATGACGGTGTTGCCGACTTTGGCGATAGCTGCCCGAACACGCCGGCCGGTGTTTCCGTGGACGGCTACGGTTGTCCGCTGGATACCGACGGTGATGGCGTGCCGGACATTTCGGACGAATGCCCGGATACCCCGCCGGGTGTGGAAGTCGACGCCCGCGGTTGCCCGCTGGATACCGACCAGGATGGCGTCGTGAATGCGAAGGACCTGTGCCCGAACACGCCGTTCGGTGCGGAAGTCGACGTTCACGGCTGTCCCTTCGATACCGACCAGGATGGCGTCCCGGACTTCCGTGATGCCTGCCCGAATACACCCTTCGGCACGCCGGTCAATGACCGCGGCTGCCCGCTGGATTCGGATGGTGACGGTGTGCCGGATGCCCTGGACCAGTGCCCGAACACCTACCCGGGTCTGGAGGTCGACACCATCGGCTGCCCGATCAAGAACCAGGTGATCGTGCTGCACAATGTGCACTTCGAGTTCAATCGGGCCGACCTGCTGCCGGATTCGAAGAGCCTGCTGAGCAAGGTGGCGAAGTCGCTGATGGATCAGCCCAGTACCAAGCTGGAAGTCGCCGGGCATACCGATTCGCTGGGTTCGGATGAGTACAACCTGAAGCTCTCGAATCGCCGTGCCGCGTCGGTGCGCAGCTACCTGATCAGTCAGGGCCTGAATGCGGACAACATCTACGCCCGCGGCTATGGCGAACGGCAACCGCTGGCGACCAACGCCAGCGAAGAGGGCCGGGCGGCCAACCGTCGGGTTGAGATTCACCTGCTGGACGACTGATCCCGCGAATGAGAAAAGCCCCCGTCAGGGGGCTTTTTTGTGCGCCACTGCCGGTGTTCAGCTTTGTTGACAGCTGCGGTGCTGGGGGCAATGAATGAGGTGGTCATTGACCATCCCGGTTGCCTGCATGTGGGCGTAGCAGATGGTGCTGCCAAAGAAGCGAAAACCCTGCTTGCGCAGGTCTTTCGAGATCAGCTCCGATAGCGGTGTCGTTGCCGGTACCTGGCCGGGCTGCTCCCAGTGATTGACCAGCGGCCGGCCGTCCACATAAGCCCAGATGTAGTTGGCGAAGCTGCCATGGCGAGCCTGCAGCTCGCAGAACACGCGGGCATTGCCAATTGCGGCCTCCACTTTGCCGCGATTGCGGATGATGCCGGTATCGGTGAGTGCATCATCCACCTCGGCAGGGGTCATGGCGGCAACGCGAATGGGGTCGAAATCGGCAAAGCGCTGCCGGTATCCATCGCGACGCCGCAGGATCGTCAGCCAGGATAATCCGGCCTGGGCGGATTCCAGGACGACGAATTCGAACAGCTTGCGGTCATCGAATTGAGGCCGACCCCACTCGGTGTCGTGGTAATGGCGTTCGATGTCGGTCTTGGTGGCCCAGGGGCAGGTGGGGTCCGTCATGTGCAATCACTGCCGGGTTTGAAGCAACCGGCAGTGTGCCGTATCGGGCTTGCGCGTGCGCGGGGACTACAGCTGGTGGCGACCCACTGTTTCGAGCACGGTACCCAGGGCGTCCGGCGTGACATCGGGGGTGATGCCATGGCCCAGGTTGAAGATATAACCCGGCTTCGAGCCTGCGGCGTCCAGTGTTGCCTGGGTGCAGCGTGCAATGAGTTCGGGGCTGCCAAGCAGTGTCGCCGGGTCCAGGTTGCCCTGTAGCGCGACACGGTCGCCGTACTCGGCACGGGCCTTGCGCAGGTCGGTGGTCCAGTCCAGACCCAGTCCGTCGAAGCCTGCGGCGATCTGCGCGTCCAGCCATTGCCCGCCGCCCTTGGTGAACCAGAGCATCGGAATGTGGGCCGGGAGGGCCTGGCGGATTCGCTGCCCATAATCCAGCGAGAACTCCGGGTAGTCGGCAGCGCTGAGCTGTCCGCCCCAGGTGTCAAACACCATCAGGGCCTGGGCGCCCGCCGCAACCTGCCCTTGCAGATAGGCGATGGTTGTCCGGGTGACCTTGTCCAGCAACTGATGCATCGCGCCGGGGTCAGTGAAGCGCAGGCCCTTGATGCGATGGAAGTTCTTGCTCGAACCGCCCTCGACAGCGTAGCAGGCAATGGTCCAGGGGCTGCCGGCAAAGCCGATCAGTGGCACCCGTCCGTCCAGGTCGGTCTTGATGGTGCGCACGGCATCCATGACGTAGCGCAGCTCGGTTTCCGGGTCCGGCACGGGCAGGGCGGCGATCTGTGCAGCACTGCGAACCGGGTTGTCGAAGACCGGGCCTTCGCCGGTTTCGAAGCGCAGGCCGAGGCCCATCGCATCGGGCACGGTCAGAATGTCGGAAAACAGGATTGCGGCGTCCAGTTGCGGGAACCGGTCCAGGGGCTGACGGACGACTTCCGAGCACAATTCCGGGTTCTTGCACAGGTCAAGAAAGCTGCCGGCCCGTTCGCGCGTGGCGCGGTATTCGGGCAGATAACGGCCGGCCTGGCGCATGATCCAGACCGGGGGGCGATCCACGGCTTCCCGGCGCAGGGCTTTCAGAAAGCGTTCGTTCTTCAGCACGGTCATTGCAATGCTTCCGCGATTTGTTGCTGGATCGCCTGTGCGGCCGCGCGCGGGTCGGCGGCGTCGCGGATGGGACGGCCGATGACCAGATAGTCAGAGCCTGCCATCAGGGCGTCACGGGGCGACAGCACACGCTTCTGGTCGTCGCTCGGGCGGTTGTC
>JBFHON010000238.1:0-4852 GCA_041593295.1 Oceanococcaceae bacterium
CGCCACGCTATGGCATGATCCGGCTTCGTCTGTCGTGGTGATAACACCCCATGCGTGATATCCGTTGGCTGGCCACGGCCCTGGTCGCGACTTCGGCATTCGCCGACACGCCACCACCCGAAGTGCCCTGTAGCGGGCCGGAGTACCGGCAGTTCGATTTCTGGGCGGGCGACTGGGAGGTATTCACGCCGGATGGCCGCAAGGCCGGCACCAATACCATCACGGTCGAATACGGTGGCTGTGTCCTGCACGAGCGCTACCGCACGCCGGGCAGTTACCGGGGCGAAAGCCTGAACAGCTACGACCCGGTGCGCGGGCTCTGGCACCAGACCTGGGTAGACAACGCCGGAACCCTGTTGCTGCTGGAAGGCAGCTGGGACGGCAAGGTGATGCAGTTGACCGGTGAAAACCCGACCGATGACGGCGGGGTGTTGCGGCAACGGATTCGCTGGACGCCCCTTGCCGACGGCAGCGTTCGCCAGCTGTGGCAACAATCCACCGATGGTGAGGCGTGGCAGACCGTGTTTGACGGAAAATACCGCCGGCAGTCGCTGTCGCAACCGTGAGCGCCGCGTCGCCACGCGGCCAGAAAATGGCAGTATCAGGCTTTGTGCTGACTGAGACCTGCCGATGAAATATCTGCCTGCTGTTGCGTCTGTGGCCCTGCTGGGTGCGCTGGCTGCCTGCGCCCCCGAAGTCGGTTCCGACAAATGGTGCGCCCAGATGAAAGAGACGCCCAAAGGGGACTGGACCATGAACGATACCCGGGACTACGCCAAGTACTGCGTGCTCAACATCGAAAACGAGCAGTAGCTGCCGGCATAAAAAAGGCCACCCGGAGGTGGCCTTTTTCCTGTTCCTGAGCGTGTTACTCGCTATCGGCGGCTGCGCGCTCGACTTCCAGCAACTCCACATCGAAGACCAGCGTTTCGTTCGGGCCGATCAGGGCGCCGGCGCCACGGGAGCCGTAGGCCAGGTCAGCCGGGATGAAGAACTTGGCCTTGCCGCCGGGTTTCATCAGTTGCAGGCCTTCGGTCCAGCCCTTGATCACGCCATTCAGACGGAATTTCGCCGGCTGGTTGCGCTTGTAGCTGCTGTCGAACTCGGTGCCGTCAATCAGCGTGCCCTTGTAGTGCACGGTGACGGTGTCAGTCGCAGCCGGGGCTTCGCCTTCACCGGCTTCTTCGATGATGTACTGCAGGCCGGAAGCGGTGACTTTCACGCCTTCCTTGCTCTTGTTCTCTTCCAGGAACTGGGCACCGCGCGCGGTGGCTTCCTCGGCCTTGGCATCGCGTTCTGCATTGCGCTTTTCAGCAGCAGCCTGGTAGACCCGGGACTTCACCGCGTTCATTTCTTCGGCATCCAGGCGGGCGTCCTTTTCGGCAAGGGCGTCGTCGAGGCCGGTCATCATGGCGGCCGAGCTGATCTCGATTCCACCCATGCTGCTCAGGCGCTGGCCGATTTCATAGCCGGCGGCGTAGGAGAACTTGGTCGCGTCATCTTCCAGGGCGACTTCGGCGTCGGAAGCAGGTGTCGTGGGCTGACAGGCCGCCAGCAGCAGAGCCGCGGGGGCAACGAGGTAACGAATATTCATATGTCGGGGTGAACCCTGATTGTATGGAAACAAAGCGCGACACCTTAGCGAGTGCATGACTGCGCTGCAAGATTCCACGCGCCAAAGCGTCATTAGTCCGCAGCCGGCGCTGAGGGTTCCCTGCTGGCACTGCGAACATGGCGGACGAGTTGCACGATGACCTGGCTGATATCCGGGCCGACCAGTTTCAGGGCGCCGCGAGCCATTTCGGAAATTTCCGGCGCAATCCGGATCTGGTGGCAGTCGTTGACGGTGGGGCCGACGTCGCAGCTTGCGAGTCCGACCCGTTCCAGCGTGTCAAAGAAGTTCGCCAGAAGGGCCTTGTCAAAGAACTCGGGCGCATCGCGACCGGTGAGGATGGCCATCCGCTCGATCATGCTGCGGCTGGTTTGCTCGAACAGGGTGCGGTCGATCGGCATGTCTCGCGGCTGCTGATCCAGGAGCAGGGCCGACAGTGCGTAGCGCTCCAGGGCTTCGCGGACAATATTCGCCAGCCGGATCAGGCGCGCATAGGCCGGGCTGTCAATGCTGGGGGCCCGCAAACGGCCTTCTGACTCGATGACCAGCCCGCAGCTGATCAGGGCGTCGAGCTGGACCGACAGTACCTCTGCGGCCTCACTGGCCGGGTGTCGCAGGTGCAGCTCGTTTTCGAGGAAGGGGTAGTAATCGGCGGCATCGCTGATTAACTGCTCCCGGTAGCGGGTGCGCGGGCTGCGGAAGAAGTTGGCCAGCAGCGAAGGCACTGCAAACAGGTGCGCGACGCTGTTCCGGGTGTAGGTCATCAGCACGCCGCTGCGGCCCTGGGCCAGCAGCAGGTCACCCCATTCGTGCTCCGCCCGTTCCAGCGGCGCGATGGGCTCGTATTCGGCGATCAGGCTGGTTGCCGGTTCGTCCACCGTGATCAGCTGCTCGCTGTAGGGCGCGATGCGCTGCAGCTCGCGGAACTGGTCGATCTGCTCGATCAGCTCGTTTTCGTCAATGGCTCGTTGCGGTGTCGTGAGCAGGCTGAGCGCGCAGAGTCCGCCAGATCCCAGCACGGAGGCCTCATTGATACGGCGCATGACCGTGTCGGCCAGCACCCCGATGCCATGGGAGAAGTTCGCGCGATCCTCCTCCGCCTGCTGCAGCCAGTCGGGGTGGTTCTGGGCAATCCAGGTGCGCAGGTCCAGCGGTTCGCCAAAGGACACGTGCGCCTTGCCGTATTTGCGGGACAGGATGCGGCTGGCCTTGGCCAGTTCCCAGATCGACTCCTTGGCTTTGTTGCGCGTGCCGCGCAATTCCTTGAAGTAGCTGTTGACCTCCATCACCTTGTCGTAGCCCAGGTGGACCGGAATGATGGTCAGCGGCTTGTCCGGGTTGCGCAGCCAGCTTTCGCTGAGCATCGCGAGCATGCCGGTCTTCGGCTTGAGCAGGCGTCCGGTGCGCGAGCGTCCACCTTCAGGGTAGAAGGAAATCGGATAGCCACGGCTGACCAGGACGTCCAGATAGGCCCGGAATACGGCGGTGTAGAGCGGGTTGCCCTTGAAGGTGCGGCGCAGGAAGAACGCACCGCCGCGACGCAGGATCGGCCCCATCGGCCAGAAATTCAGGTTGATTCCGGCGGCGATGTGCGGTGGCACCAGCCCTTCGTTGTACAGCACATAGGACATGAGCAAGTAGTCCATGTGGCTGCGGTGCGAGGCCATGTACAGCACCCCGCCCTGGCTGGCAGCTTCGCGGCAGCGGCTGATCCGGTGCACTTCGACGCCATCGTAGACCCGGTTCCAGATCCAGCTGAGAATGATCGCCAGAACGCGCAGCGTGGTTGTGGAATAGTCCGCCGCCAGCTCGGTAACCATGGTTCGTACGCGGGCCTGCATCTCGGCCCGGCTCCGCCCTTCGTCCTTCCCGATCTGGCTCATGGTGTCCCGGACTTCCGGGTTGGCCAGTACAGCCCTGACGGTGTTGTTCAGCCGCGACAGACTGGGCCCGAGTGTGGCGATGCGGGCACGCCGGAAGTGCACCCGGAACACGCGGACCAGCTTGCGCGCGACGCGTTCGTAGTCGGTGTCTTTGGAGGTCAGTTCGCTGAGCTGGGCCGGCTGACCGAAATTGACCACGACGTTGCGGCCGTTGGCGAGAATGATCAGGCCCTTGCGGATATAGCCGGGAGATTCCGCATCGGAAAACAGCAGACGGAACACCGAGGTTTCGGAGCCCGGGTCACGGCCCCAGAACACGGAAACCGGGACCAGCTGGATTTGTGGCTCCGGTGCATCCAGCAGCTCGCGGAACAGCCGCATCAGGGTCTTGTCGCGGTCCATGACGGCCGGCAGATACAGCGCTGCTGCGCTGCCGGGTTTCGGGAGTTCATCCGACTTGCGAATCAATGGCAGCCCGGCCTGCCGGATCGCCTCCTCCAGCACCCAGGCATCCACATAGGAGCGGGTGGGCAGGATGTACACCACGGCCTTCCCGGCATCGATCTGCAGCGTTTCCGCCGTGCGCGACGGCGCCAGGTTGATGCGGACCCACCAAACCAAGGGCTTCTTCAGCCAGAATGTGAGCAGCCAAATGAATTGCCGTAGCACCTGTGTTCCCCTACCCATTTCGCGCCATTCTAGCTGTTTAAGGTAAGCACTCCCGCAGATGACCTCCCCGGATTCCCCAGAAATGCACGCAGCCGCGATGGACCTGCAGCGCCGGGAACGGCTGCGCCAGCACCTGCGGCGTTCCGCCTACTGGCTGGATGAGCGGTTCACCATTCCGGGTACCCGGTGGACCTTCGGGCTGGACGCCATCATTGGCCTGGTGCCGGTGGTGGGGGACATCGCCGGGTACCTGCTGGGGGTGTGGATGGTGCTGGAAGCCCGGGCCGGCGGGGTGCCGCGGCCGGTGCTGCAACGGATGCTGCGCAACCTCGGCATCGAGGCGGTAGCGGGGCTGGTGCCGGTGGTGGGCGATATCTTCGACGTGGCCTGGCGTGCGCATTCGCGCAACCGCGTTCTGGTCGAGCGCTGGCTGGACGAGCAGGATGGCCCGCCCCCGGGTGCCGGGCGCCGCCGCTGGCCGTGGCTGGTGTTGCTCCTGCTGGCCATCGTGGCTGTGGCCTGGATGCTCTACCCCGGCTGAAGGCCCGCCGTGTAGGAAAAATCCGACAAAAATCCCCGCCGCATACCGATTGGCGGCGTCGGGCTCAGTCAGCACCATGTAAGCGTCGACATCTAGCAACGCCTCCCGCTAAGTCGACTTGCCCGGTCGTGCCAAGGACGGCGCGGC
>JBFHON010000239.1:0-4834 GCA_041593295.1 Oceanococcaceae bacterium
CCAGAGGTGGGAGAGCTCGCGCTGGCCATCGGCAACGTTTACCGCAGCCGCTATTGGCCCGTCGGCACGCCCCCCAATACGCTCGCGTTCTGGGGGCACCTGTTTGCGGGGTGCCTGTTTCTGCTGATGGTGCTGTTTTCACGCGGCGGCCTGCCCCTGCAGGAATTGGCACCGGCGGGCGGCATAGCCGTCATCCAGATGATCATCTCCGGCCTGAACTTTCCGTTTTTCTACCGGCTGCAGCGCGACGGCGGGCCGGTGCTGCTCAGCCAGATCGGCTATGTCGCGGCGGCCGTCAGCCTGGTCGCTGCGACGGTATTTCTGGATGAACGTTACAACCCGCTGACCTGGCTGGGTGCCGGCGTGATTGCTACGGGAATTCTTGCCACCGTCATCGCCCAGCGCTCGGGCGGCATCAGCACAGCACAGTGCGAGCGCATCCGATGATCCCCCCTCTGCGAATCGGCGTTGTGTATCACAGCGTCAGCGGCACCACGGCAACCCTGGCTGAGGCCGTCAGGCGGGGCGCATCCGCCATCACGGATGTCCAGACCTTCAGCATCCCCGTTCAGGGCAGACATATACAGGCAGGACGCTACGAAAACACGGACACCATCGACCGGCTCAGCCGGGCTGATGCACTGATATTCGGCTCCCCGACCTTCATGGGCTGCGTGTCGGCGCAATTCAAAGCCTTCGCAGATGCCACCAGCGCGCACTGGGCGCAGCAGCGCTGGGCGGGCAAGTTCGCTGCCGGATTCACCATCGGCACCAATCTCAGCGGTGACCAGCTGAACACCATCCAGTACCTGAACCTCTTTGCCAACCAGCACGGCATGCTCTGGGTCAGTCTGGACATTCCCGGCGGAATCGATTCCCACGGCCTCAATCGCCTGGGCGCCCAGAGCGGGCTGATTGCCCACGAGGTCGATGGGCGTGTGCACCCGGCCGACCTGGCCACTGCGGAATATCTCGGCCGACGCGTCGCCACCTTGACCCGGCACATGCACCGCAGTGCCCTCCCACCGGGTGGGATCGGCAAGCCCTATGTAACTGGCTCCCGCCCCCGCGATCTGCCTGGCTAATTGCGGCCCCTGGGGGGTTTAGCGCACCCAGCGCCAGGCAATCAGGCTGGCCAGCGCGGCTGCGACTGCGGCCATGCGAAAGGCGGGCTCGGGACCCGAAAAATCCCAGATCCAGCCGGCAATTGCGGAGCCGGTTGCCCCCCCGAGACCGAAACTGAGCGACACGTGCAGCGCCTGCCCGCGCCCCTGCAGTCGCCCGCCGAATTCACGGTGAATGAAGTTGACGGCGCAGGCGTGATACAGGCCAAAACTGCTCAGGTGCAGCAATTGCAGCAACAACAGGCCGCTGAGGCTGTCGATGACATGTTCCAGCCCGGCCCAGCGGATGACGGTGGTGACCAGGGCCAGCAGGAAGATGGCGCGCAGACCGAAGCGGGTGATCAGCCGCCCGGTCCAGACAAAGACGATGACTTCGGCGACCACGCCAAAGGCCCAGAGAAAGCCGATCAGGCTCTTGTCCCAGTTGTGCGCCTCGAGGTACAGCGAGAAAAAGCCGTAATACGGCGCGAAACTGAACTGGTGCAGCATGCACGAGGCAAACAGGGCGATGACCACGGGGCGGCGGAGTACATGCCCGAGCCGGACATGGTCGTGCGTGGTCGGGTTCGGGATTGCGGGTGGCAGGAAATACGCACCGATGGTCATGGCCAGCACGGTGCCGACGATGGTGGCGGGAAACCAGCCGATCCCGGCCCAGTCAAAGCCGGCACCGCCCCCCATCACCGCGACAACGAAGCCGACACTGCCCCACAGCCGCACCCGGGAATAATCCCCGCCGTGCTCGCTGAGCTGGCCCATGGTGTAGGCCTCGAACTGCGGCATGGTGGCGTTCCAGAACACCGAAAACAGCAGAACGGCACCCAAGATCCCCCAGAACCCGTTCATCATCGGCATGATCGCAAAACCCATCGCCGAGCCCAGGCTGGCGAGCTGGATCATGCGCAGGCGCTGCCCGCTGAGGTCGGCCAGCATGCCCCACAGTGGTGGCAGAACGATACGGGTAGCGCCGTGGGCGGCGAGCACCATGCCAATCTGCGAGGGGCTCA
The DNA here is from genome assembly GCA_041593295.1 of Oceanococcaceae bacterium. GTDB lineage: Bacteria > Pseudomonadota > Gammaproteobacteria > Nevskiales > Oceanococcaceae > MS8. Next base: position 2,132 of record JBFHON010000239.1, read on the forward strand.
GGCCGCGGTCGGCCATCCACAGCGAGAAGTACGGCAGGATCAGGCCGAGGGTGGCGTAGAAGTTGAAGTAATACGCCGACAGGCGGGTGTAGAGCCCCAGACTGAGTTGGTTCACACCGCCTACGGTGCCGATCCCGGTATCGGCGCCGGCTGCGGCACCACATGACCGTTCTGCCCGCGCTGGCGCACGGCATGGTCAGCCAGTACCAGCGCCATCATGGCCTCGGCGATTGGCGTGGCACGCACACCCACGCAGGGGTCGTGACGACCGGTGGTGCGCATTTCGGTCGCATCCCCCCCCACCGTCACGGTCTGCCCGGGTATCAGAATGCTGGAGGTCGGCTTGAGGGCGATGCGGGCCGTGATGGGCTGCCCGGTGGAGATGCCCCCGGAAATGCCGCCGGAATGGTTGCTGTGAAATCCGTCCGGGCTCATCTCGTCACGGTGCTCGGAACCCCGCATGTGCACCACGTCGAAACCGTCACCAATCGCGACACCCTTGACCGCGTTGATGCTCATCAGGGCGTGGGCCAGCTCGGCATCCAGCCGGTCAAAGACGGGTTCGCCCCACCCGGCCGGCAACCCGTTGGCCTCGACATAGATCTCGGCGCCAATCGAGTCGCCTTCCTTGCGGATCGCATTGATGTAGCTTTCCAGCTCCGGCACGCGTTCGGCGTCGGGGCAGAAAAAGGGATTCTGGTTGACCGCTTCCCAGTCCTTGAGCTCCAGGGTCTTGTCGCCCATGCGCAGCATGCAGCCGCGGATGCTCACACCAAAACTCTCCGCCAGAAAGGCGCGCGCGATGGCACCCGCGGCCACCCGTGCAGCGGTTTCCCGTGCCGAGCTGCGGCCACCGCCCCGGTAATCCCGAAAGCCGTATTTCTGGTTATAGGCGTAGTCGGCATGATTGGGCCGGAACACGTCCTTGATCTTGTCGTAATCGCGCGAGCGCTGATCGGCATTGCGGATCAGCAGGCCAATGGGCGTGCCGGTGCTCTTGCCTTCGAACACCCCGGACAGGATCTCGACCCGGTCGTCTTCGCGCCGCTGCGTCACGTACTTGGATTGCCCCGGCTTGCGGCGGTCCAGGTCACGCTGAATCATGGCTTCGTCGATCGCCACCCCCGGTGGGCAACCATCGACGATGGCACCCAGCGCAGGGCCGTGCGATTCGCCAAAGGTGGTCACGGTAAACAGGCGTCCTAGCGTATTACCCGACATGCTCAGGCTCCTTGCAGGGCCGCAACCAGTTCGTCGCGGCTGATGATGAATACGCCGTCGCCCCCGGTGGCGAACTCCACCCAGGTCAGCGGCCAGTCGGCGTACTGGGTGGCGACAGCTTCGGCGGCTGAGCCGACCTCGCACACCAGCAGGCCGTTATCGGTGAGGTTGGCCGGGGCCATTTGCAGCATCTGGCGCACGAAATCCAGCCCGTCGGCGCCGGATTCCAGGCCCATGCGTGGCTCGTGACCATATTCCGGCGGCAGTGCGGCGTATTCCGCACCGGGCACATACGGCGGGTTGCTCACGATCAGGTCGTAGCGGCGATTGCCACAGGCACTCAGCCCGTCACCTTCGAGCAACTCGATCTGTTCCTCCAGGCCGTGGCGCTGCACATTGCGGCGCGCAATGGCCAGTGCCTGCGGTGACAGGTCGCTGGCATCAACCGGCACACCCGGGAAAGCCTGCGCCAGCAGAATCGCCAGACAGCCACTGCCGGTGCACAGATCCAGCACCCGTTCCGGCGGGGCCATCAGCCAGGGGCTGAATTCGGCCTCGATCAGTTCGAAGATCGGCGAACGCGGCACCAGCACATCAGGGCTGACAAAGAACTTCTGCCCCGCATACCAGCACTCACCCAGCAGGTAGGGCACCGGAATGCGCTCTTCGGCACGGCGCTCGATCAGTTCAAGGACCCGCGTACGCTCGGCGCCGGTCAGCATTCCCTGCAGGTAGAAGTCTGGCATGTCCGGCGGCAGGTGCAACGCACCCAGCACCAGCGCTGCCGCTTCGTCCAGCGCACAGGTCGTACCGTGACCGTAGTGCACGCCAGCGGCCTCGAAACGGCTGACCGCATAGCGGATCAGGTCAACAGGGCGCTGCAATTCGGGGGCGGTGTCCACGGCGGAAAGACTCCTGAAGGGGGGAAGCCGGATAAACTGCGTATTGTGCCGTATCACGTACCCCAACACTGAGCTGACAATGCGTCGACCCCACCTCACCCGTTTACTCCTGGGCGGACTGGCTATCGCCGTCGTTCTGGGCCTGTTGCTACCCCGCCTGGGCCTGAGCCCCGGCGCACCGTCGGTCACCAGCGGCCTGCTGCTGGACCAGCCCCGCCCGCTGCAGCCCTGGGGGGCGGCGCTGGTGGATGACGCCGAACAGGCCTTCGCACTGGCCGACTTCCGCGGGAAATACCACCTGCTGTTCTTCGGCTTTGCCTCCTGCCCGGACATCTGCCCGATGACGCTGGTCACTGCCAGCCAGATGTACCGCCAGCTCGCTCCGGAAGCGCAGCAGAACCTGCAGGTGACGCTGATTTCGGTCGACCCGGATCGCGACACCCCGGAAATGCTGCACCGCTACGTGCGCAACTTCCACCCGGACTTCAATGCCCTGACCGGGCCCGAGCCGTCGCTGCAGGAACTGGCAGACCAGGCGGGCATCGCCTACATCAAGGTACCGCTGGAGAACGGTTACACC
>JBFHON010000240.1:0-4832 GCA_041593295.1 Oceanococcaceae bacterium
ATGGCGAGCTCTGGCACTACTCCAACCACGATGCCGACACGGCGACGCAGATGACGCCGGGTATCCACGGCGTGAGCAACGCCGGCCTGAATACCCCCTGGCCCAAACTCACCCAGGCCTGTGACGCCCTGCGGGCCCTGCCGCAGGACAGCTCCCTCGCCGATGCGATGGCGGTCACGGCGCGGCGCGAAGTCTTCCCCGACCCCGACCTGCCCGACACCGGTGTGGGGCTGGCAACCGAGCGGCTGCTGTCACCACCGTTCATCGTTTCGCCCCACTACGGCACCCGCTGCACCACGGCCCTGCAGATGCAGCCCGATGCCGCGGCAGTGATGGAACGCCGCTACGATGCCCGCGGCGTGGTTACCGGGGAAACCGAGCGCCAGCTCCGCTTCAGCTAGCGGCCAGAAAGCGGCGCGGGCGGGATCCCGCAGACCGGCGTGCCGGCTCGATGCGGTGACGGATGCGATCCACCGCCCGCTCCAGTGCCGCCAGCGCTTCCTTGTTCCCCTCCCGCCGGTATTCCGGCAGCCGTGCCGCGTATTCGTCGGTCCGCAGCAGGAAGCGCTCGATGTCATACCCGGTCAGGGTGGACAGATCAGCCTGCTCGCCGATCCCCATCCGGCACACCATCGCGGCGTTCAGACGCTGCTCGACCACATCTTCGGGAACCAGCAGGGTGGGCTTGCCCAGCCAGATGCACTCGCTGATGAGCTGGTTCCCCGCCGTGGACAGCACCGCATGCGCGCCGGCGAGGTCATCCACAAAGCCCTGCTGGCTGGGGGCACGGAACGAGAGGTTGTCGTCATCCCCTACGCGGCCGGTTCCGTAAACCCGTACCGGGATATCCAGCGCCCGCAGCGCCTGCTCGACGTTGGGCAGGAACTGGTGCGGCCCCTTGTTGAAATAGGCCAGCAGGTAGCCGCCATTCTGTGCCCGGGCTCCCAGCACCATGTCGCGCAGAATCGGCCCCACCACGTCCACATGGGGGTAACGGGGCGCAGCATCGTAAAAGCTGGACACGATGGCGTGCTCGGGCAGACCCATCAGGGTCTTGTAGCCCCAGGCATCGCGCGCGGCGGCCGCCCGGTCACCCAGCGGGAACTCCGGGCGGCAGTAGGCCATGATGCCGACATGGTCCAGCGAGATGCGGGGCAGCTTGCGTTGCCGCGCGACCTTGTGCGTCCAGGCTTCGGAATCGGAGATCACAAGCTGCGGCTGAAACTGGTCCCATTGCGTGTGCAGCGCCCGGATGCCGGCACCGCCAAACAGCACGTCGGCCATGGGCCCGATGTTCTCGCGAATGGTGCGCTCGGTATCCACCCGCCCATCGGCGCCGTAGCGCCAGGCGATGGTCGGGATCAGCTGGCAGTTGAAGCGATCCTTCATGACCGCATAGGCATCCGGGCCGGCGAACACGCGCACCTCATGCCCTTCGGCCTCCAGGGTGGGGATGATGGCACTCGAGCGCATTGCATGGCCGCGGCCATATCCCATGATTCCGTACGCTATCCGCATCTCCGGGCTCCGTTTTGCTGCTGGGTCATGCCTGCACTGTAAAAGCGCACATGCAACATTCCCGTGACCAAACCGTGACACTCCCGTGAAACAGAATTCGCGCAACCCCCTACGCGCCGCGGGCCTAACCCGAGTAGAATTGCCGGCAAGGCCCGTGCCGACCATGCGCGGGGGAGTCACATACGCGTGGTACTAAAATCAATGACATCTGTACGCATTACCCTGCTGGTTGCTGCGATGGGGTTTCTACAGCCCGCCCAGGCCGGCTGGTTCGACTGGTTCACACCGGGCGAGTGGGCCTCGGGTGTAGGCGAATTCTTTGGCTCCGATGACGAAGCCCGCGGCCTGTATATCGGCGGCGGTGCGGGTATCGTGCGTGCCAGCTGGGGCCTGCAACGGCGCATCGGCGGCGTCGACGACCCGGTGGCCGACAACCTCAAGTACCAGGCCGAACCTGCGATCATGACCGTCGCCAACCTGCGCGCCGGCTGGGAGCCCTTCACCTGGCTGGCCATCGAAGGCGAGTGGGGTTTTGACATCGACAAATCGGAAATCAGCGAAAACCCGCGGCAGGTTGCCGAACTGGACTCGCTCTCCGGCATCTTCCTGCGCCCGCAACTGCCGATCGGCAAGGCCAACCTGTTCGTGGAAGCCGGTTACAACCAGCTGCACATCAACATGCAGTGCGAGCGTGACCGCAACAACCGCAACAACAATGTCGACGAGGACCCGCAGCTGAGCCAGAGCTGCCGCGACTTCGACGACTCCGGCTTTGCCTACGGCGCCGGCGTCAGCTTCAACCTCTCGGAAAAAGCCCGCCTGCAATTTGCCTGGCGGCAGGTCTACGACGGCGACTTCGAAGACGACGGTGACGAAGATGTCGCCACCAGCCTGATGATCAGCATCAGCAGCAGCTTCGGCGGTGGCAGCTCGGACGACGACTACTACTGAGGCCCCGGCGGGTTAACACCCGCCGCCCCCTCGACGCGGCGGTTTGCCACGGCTGTTTTCGCTACGTACCGCGATGGCGACCCGGCCCGGCATTCATCGCGACTTTGGTTCCCGGGGTGCCTTGTCGTAAATCACGACCGTCCCGGCGATCTTGTCCTGAATGGCCTGCCGGTTAGCGTCCCATGTCAGCTGCAGAAAACCGAGCAAGCCGGTGGCGAAGCCGGCTCCGTAACCGCCAAAGCGGCTGAAGGCATCCCACCAGCTGATGCGCCCGCCCCGAAGCATCTGCACCCGCAGCCTCAACAACCGCTTGCCCGGCGTCTGGCCTTTCCAGAGCGCGGTGAATGCGCTGAAATAAAGCGCCGCCCAACCCAGGCTGAGCCCCAGATCCTGGAGCACGCCCCGGGCCCAGCCCAGCACACTGTAGGAAGGCTCGTCCGGGCTCTCGCGTCGAGGCGGGGTGATTTCGGGAGTCGCCGCGTCTTCACTGCGGACGACTGGCTGTAACACCTGCAGGTGGTTCTGGTAGGACCTCCAGAGGTCCTCACGCTCCCCCGGCTCCAGCGCCAAACCCTGCAGATACTCATCGAAGTTAAGGGCCGGGTCGTCGTCCTCCATGAGCCCGTGCGTCACCAGCCAGGCAAGGTCATCCAGCCGGTCCCGCGCACACGCGGCATCCCTGCAGGCCCCACTCTCCACATCGCCGCGATACGCAGCAACACGCACGACATGCGCGGTTTTTTCCACCCCGCCACGGACACTTTCACTGGAAGCCAGGATGCCCAGGGTTCCTGCCAGCGCCCCCACCAAGGCCAGCACACGCAACAAGCCGCGCCGCCGAACCTGAGGCTTGCGCGCTCCATTCCACAAGAACAAGGATGCAGCCAGCATCAGGACGGCGGGTGACACCAGGGACAGAAGCCCCACCAGGGTGCCGTCGATCAGAATCGCCAGAGCCCTTCGCCAGGGCCGCGCAAGCGGGAGACCCAGCAAATCACCGTGCACGCGAAATGCATAGGGCGTCACGATTTCCCGGGTTTCGGCCTCCGTAAGCCCGGCGTCGTCGTCCGCCACCGGGGCGCTAGCGGGGCCGGACGCCAAACTCGCGGACTCCCTTGCGCCAGTAGGCCAGGCCAAACAGGGCAGACGCCACCGGCAGCGCCAGCCCGAACTCCTCCGCGAACCACACGGTATTGGCGGTGGCTTCCGTCATTGGCGAAAAGAACTTCTGCGCGAACACGTTATGACTCATGTGGAAGGTCACGGCAGGCCACAGGCTGTCCGTCCTGTAGCGCAGGTACGTCATGACGAAAGACATCGCCACCAGACAGACCGTAAACAGGACGAGCTGGTAGGCCAGAGGGGTTTCAGAAGGCCCATAAAAGCCGAGAAACATCAGCGGCCAGTGAAACATGGACCACAGGACCCCGCTCAGCAGGGCGACCTGCGTAAAGCCGAGATTCTTCGACAGCGCCGGCACCAGCAAACCGCGCCAGCCCATCTCCTCACCCAGCACACCGGGCAGCAGCAGCATCAAGCTCACGGTACCCGTGAGTACAAACTGCAACGCGATGATGGACGCATCCGACCATGACTCCAGCATGTACCCTGCGCGCAGCTCTGCGACAAAATCGCTGTTGTACCACCCGCCCAAACCAAGACCCCAGATACCGATATACGCCATCGCCACATAGGCCAGCGGAATCAGATAGCTGTGGTACTGGTACTTCCAGGGCCCCCAGTGCCATCCCAGCGAGCCGAGGTCACGCCTGCAAATCAGACAGGCGCCGATGGCTGCCAGCCCCACGGTCAGCATCAACGGGCTGGCTCGCTGAAAGCGCAACAGCAGCCAGATTCCCAGCGGGTACAGGCACACCACGAGCAGGATGAAGACCGCAGCGAGCCGCCACGACGCCGTCACCTGCCCCCCCTTCCCGGGCTTTGGCTTCCGCGTGCTTCCTGCCGCGTCATTCCGTCACCTCAAGGCCTTGCGGGGGGAGTCCATATACGTTTTGTTAGATGCCATTCTGCTCACCCCGGCGCAAAGTAGACGGGGTAGTTAACACTAATCACTCGCTTCTCTTGCCAGCCGGGCACGCTCACTGAAAAAAAGAGGTACCTCATCGCCTCGAGCAGAGCTGTAGGTGTTGATTGGCTCTCCACGACACACACAGAACCCACTTTGCCGGTTGGTTCAAAGCGCAGACGAAAAACAACCTTGTCACTGAATGCACCATGAACTGACTGTGCCCCCTTGTACAAAGTGTATACAGCATCTTTTGTAGCTGAAATTTCGCTTTGGATAGTCTTGAGCACCTCGACTGTGACGGCTTGGGCTACCTCGGTACGTTCTGCACAATGAA
>JBFHON010000241.1:0-4822 GCA_041593295.1 Oceanococcaceae bacterium
AACTTATGTATTGATTTTTTAGTGACGTTCCATTGACAGCCAGCAGGCAAGCTCGTCATCGCAGCGTTACCGTCAGAGCCTGCACCAGCCCGACACCGAAGCCTCGGCTCAAAGAGCAAAAAGACCAGCAAGGGTCATCGCCGGGCCTTTTTATTTCATGCAGCCATCAGAACGCATCCAGTCATGCTTAGGCGCTTTCGTCGGGAAACTCATGCGCAATGAGGTGGGCCAGCGCATCCTCGAGCGCACGACGGGCGTTGGCCGACGTGTGATGCAACATCAGATGAATACTCGCATCCGCTGGATTGCGGCTCTCGCAATCACGTGAATAGTCCTCGAAAGCCACCAGTCGACTGATGAGGGCGACCAGATGCTCAGGGCACTCGCACTGGACAGACGACGAGCGTTTCGCCCATCGATGCAGCTCCCATTGACTGTACCGCCGGGCCGGGGGCGGCTGCCGCATCCACACATCAGGCGCTTCATCATCGTCCTCTGAGTCCACGTCCGGACTGACACCCACGAGCGCCGGCAACATCCGCGCCAGACTGTCCACCCGAACCGGAGCCGACACGGTATGGAAACCCGCACGATGCAGGACGGCCAGCTGGGCCGAGGGAGCGAACTGGTAGACAACAACCGTGACTGTCGCCGAAAAGTGCGCCGTCAGAGCCTGCAACTCTCTCACCGTCTCGGGGTTCACGATGGCACGCTCGACCACGAGAGCGTCCACGACACCCACCTCACCCGCAAGAGCCGCCTCATCATCGTCGTAAGCTCCGGCTAGCACCACCTTTTGCGCTGCGTCATCACCCTTCGCAGACGCAACATCCTCGCGCGCCTGAAGCGCGAGAGACGCCCCCACCACCCCCAGAGCGACCGGCCCGGAGCGTTGAGGCCGGAAGCCTTCCAGCCCACTGACCCGCTCTCCCAGCTCGGCATCAGAAAGCCCTGCAATCGTAGAGATAGCATGCCCGGATTCCACCAGCTGGCGCAGCATCGACAACCGGGACAACTGAGCCCTGCTGTACAGCCGGCCGTTGCCCGGAGTCCTCTCCGGCTCGACAGCGTTGTAGCGACGCTCCCACATCCGGATGGTCATCGCAGGGATTCCGGTGACCTTTTCCGCCACGCCGATCTTGTATTTCTGGGGTTCCCCGTCTTCCAAAGCTTTCCGCCTCTACAAACAATGCACAGAAATGGCTACCCGACTCGAATAGCTCGCACGATCGCATGATTTTATGTAAATTTTTATTTTCGTCCAGGTTTTGTTCATCTTTATCCCGTACGCACACCTCCCCTCCCACCAACTACGGCCAGTTAAGCCATCAAACCCCGGCGCCTTCTGGACTCGCAATGCGGGGCTGACTTGGCACTCAGACCATTCCCACCAGGAATGCGCCGAACCGAACCGACTGACAGCAAGGAAATTGCGTGAAAACCTGCGCCCTGTTCATTTTCTCCTGGGACCTTCGGCTGCATGACGCGCCAGGCCTGCTCCACGCCCTGACGGCAGCGGACGAGATCATCTTTGCGGTCGAGCCCATCCAGGAACTCAAAGGCCCGCATGCTTATGAATCACAGGCAGGCCCCGTTTCCAACGCGCGAAGGCGGTTCATCACGGAGAGCCAGAACGCGCTTGCAGCCGCCCTGCACGCGCATGGCCATCCCCTGATACGCCTCTCTTCGAACGTCGTTTCTGATCTGCAGACACTGATCCATCGATACCGCGTCCGCTCCGTTTTTCGGCATACCCACCCCGGGACATTCGAAAGATGGCGATGGCAGCAGCTGCGGAGCCGATGTCCCGAGGTGCATTTCCAGGAAATTGAGGGACGAACGCTGTTTCGCTCAGACGCCCTGCCTTTCGACGTGAACCAGATACCCGCATCTTTCAGCGCCTTTCGTCGCAAGGTTGAAAAATTACCCATACCGGATCCAGCAGCGCCCCCGTCCAGCCTGCCTCCACCACCACCCACACTCGAGCCTTTTGCGACCCCGGTGATATCGCCGGCCCCCAGCTATCGGCCGGCAGTGTTTGCGGGAGGCGAAGAGCAGGCACTCGCACATTTGCAGCGCTACTTCTCCGGCAATCAACCCCGCACCTACAAACAAACGCGAAACGCCCTGGATGACTGGGACAGCTCTACCAAGCTTTCGCCGTGGCTCGCAGCTGGCTGCCTCTCTCCGCGCAAAGCCCTCGCAGCCTTGAAAGAGCACGAGTCCCAGCAGGGCGCTAACGAGTCCACCTACTGGATTTTCTTCGAACTCCTCTGGCGGGAGTACTTCCAGTGGCTGGCGCACAGCTGGCAAGACCGGATGTTCCGCTTCCGCGGCAACAAGCCGACTGCGCCGTTGACCAGCTTCTATGCGCAACGTTTCAGCGCATGGAAGCAGGGCCAGACACCATGGCCGATCATCAATGCCTACATGAATCAGCTGCGGCAGACCGGCTACATGAGTAACCGCGGACGCCAGTTGGTCGCCAGTTGTTTTGTGCACGAACTACAGCTGGACTGGCGCTACGGCGCCGCCTATTTCGAACAACAGCTGATTGATTACGACGCCGCCAGCAACTGGGGGAACTGGCAATATCTGGCGGGCGTCGGAGTCGACCCTCGCGGCCACCGCAAATTCGACCTGCAGAAACAGGCCGAGACCTACGACCCCGACGGTGCATTTGTCGAGCGATGGCAGGGCCGCGCAAAGACACAAGGCATCGACAACGTCGACTGCGCGGACTGGCCTCTGGATTCCTGATGCTGCAGCGCTGAGGCCAGTCGACTAATCATGCCGGCGCGCGCACCGCGCCCGAAGGCGATATCCGAACAACCAGAGGGCGTAACCCCACTCTGCAGCCCAACGGATGGCAGGGTGAAGCAGCAGGCTGACAAGACCGGAAAAACGGGTATGTTGCCAGGCGCGTACATTTGCTTCGAGCCCACGAACCCATCCCCCCTCTGCCGTTTGCAGGTGCAGCTCGGACAACAACCTTTTGCGCTCACTCTCGGGCTGACTACTCACGGGAACCAACGTCAGCCGGTCATCCTTGCACGCTGCCAACTTGTCCATTTCACGCCGACACAAGGGGCAGGCGTCGTCGTAATAGAGCCGATCCGCTTTCATGCCAGGCACCGGAGTCCGAATGCGCGCGTTCTTCACGACGGGATGCTCCTCAGTGCCTCTGCGAGCTGGATTGTGCCGATCGACGAATGGCCACTGCGCACTCCAGAGCCGCCGATAACGCCTGCGCGCGCGGCTCACCGGGGGCGGCCTCCAGCACCGCCTGCATATCCCAAACGGATAGCGGAGTCTGCATCGCCAGGGCTTTCAGCAAAGCTGCGTTGTCCAGCCCATCGACCGCCATCCTGTTGACTTTGAGACCAGCCGGCAAGAGTTCATTGACCAGATGACACAGTCGCTCACGATCCATGACAAACCGGGAATCTTCCAGCACCTCCCGATCCACCTCGAAAGGAGACCAATCGGCCCTGACCCGGCGAAAACCGCCCGGGTGGATGGGCAACTCCCGAGCAATCTCGAAGCGACTGACGCCGGCAAGCGACAACGCGATACGCCCGTCGGGAAGCCGCGTCATCGACTCGATGGCGCCGGCGCAACCCAGTGGCAACAGCGGAGAATCCGCACTGCTGCCGACGCCATCCGAACCGGGGTCGGCATGCACCATCCCGATGAGCCGATCACCCAAAACAGCATGCTCGACCATCGCCAGATAGCGCGGTTCGAAAATATTCAGCGGCAAAGATGCCCCGGGCAGCAGCAAACTGGACAGAGGAAAAACAGGGACTTCCGCTGGCAAGGGGCTCGAAGATTGTGGCTTCATGAACAGACTCTGGTTGTACTTGAACTCCTGATCGGCTTAACGCCCCGATGAGACGTCACTCAGAGACTGATACGCGCACACCCTCCACCTGGATGCCCCGGAGTCAGTTCAGCCCGCTGGCACCCCTGCCGCGCCTGCCCGGCCTCACCAGCAGGCGCGCCCAAACATGTGCACCGCAACCGCATCCCAAATTCCCGCCTTTGCGTATAAAGAGGGTGTCCCCTGTTGAAATCATCCGATGCGCCTTCCCGCTCTCCTCACCGCCGCCCTGCTTTGCTCCTGCGCCTCGCTTTCGGAACGGCAAACCGGCGTACGTGACGGCCACCTGCAGGCCTGCGGCTCAGCGCCACGCTGCGTCTCCAGTACCGAAAGCCGCCCGGCGCGATTTGTCGAGCCCATGGTGCTCGTGGACAGTCACGAGGAAACCTGGGCCGCTGTCGGCAATCAGCTATCGCAAATGAAACGCACGACCATCGTTGAACAGACGCCCACGTACATCCACGCCGAAATCATCAGCCCCTGGCATTTCTATACCGACGATCTGGAATTGCTGCGTCATGAGGACGGGCTTTGCGAAGTGCGTTCCTCCGCACGCATTGGTTACTACGATTTCAACGTCAACCGTAAACGCGTCGAAGCCCTGCGCGACCTCCTCCAGTCTGCGGACCTGCTGGGCAGCCCGCCTCGGAGACCAGCCCCCTGAGCCCCTCCTCTGACGCCCCACCGATGCGAGTAATCGGAGTACTCCTTGTTGCCTTTGCTCTGCTGAGCTGCGCCACCAGCCATCCGGAATCCGCCCGGGCCGAGTCCGATCACTTTCGGGACGGTCGCTACTTCGCGCCCTGGCAGGAGTTCCGCATTAACTGGGCAGCGCTATGGGACTACCTGGTTTCACCAAACCCGTACAAGGCTCAGGATTTTGGCGCAGTGCCGCAGGTCACCAATGCAAGGCTGCCCGACACGGACATGCCGACCGTG
>JBFHON010000242.1:0-4814 GCA_041593295.1 Oceanococcaceae bacterium
GGCCATTGCCTTCGCCCTGCTGTACTCGGTGAGTTATGCCATCGCCGCCCTGCGCGGCCTGAGAGCAGAAGCGGCCTGGATGCCCGGACTGGGCGGCGTCAACCGCGCGCTGGGCCTGCTGCTGGCGCTGATCCTGCTCCTGAGTCAGAGCCCGGGGCTGAGTTTTCGGGAACGGGCGCTGGCCTACCAGGTGGAAACACTGGATCTGCACCACGACAGCCCCGGCACCACCGACTGGATGTATCTGCGCTTCCAGCTCGGGCTCCCGGGTTACCGGGCGGTGCAGGACGCTGCCACACAGGCCCGCGCCCGCGGACTCGACACCCTGGCCGGCTACCTGGATGGGGTGCTCGCAGCAACTCACCCCCACCGGCCCGACAGCGTGCCTTTCCAGGTGACCCAGTGGCTGGAGGAAGGCCGTCTGCGGCTGGTCCCGGAAAACACCCCGCTGCCGCCGGACCTGGCCGCGCAAATGGGCACGATGCGCGATGAACTTCCCCTGCTGTTCATGCCGCAGGCCTGCCAGGCCACGGATCAGCCCTGTCTGCTGATCGCCGTGGAACTCGACCGGCAGCCCCCTCAGGAATGGGTGCTCGTACCGCCACCGTCACAGGGCTGTGATTACCCGGTGTTCGTGCGCACCGCACAGGCCTGGGAAGTCCGCGGCCAGCTGCGGCCCGCCAACCACTGCATGGACCCCGACACCTACGCGGCGGTCGCCGTTGGCGATTGGACAATACTCCGCCCGGCCTTTGACGACCTGCAGACCGGCAGCGGCGAGCGCACGACCCGCTGGCACTTTCAGCCCCGCTAGTGTCGGCCCGGGCCCGAACCTCAGAGCTTAGTCGCTGGCTGCCCGCGATAAACCAGCACATACACCGCCGGCAGCACTACCAGCGCCAGGATCACCGTGGTCAGCATGCCACCGACCATCGGTGCGGCAATGCGCCGCATGACCTCGGAGCCGGTGCCACTGCCCAGCATGATCGGGATCAAGCCGGCAATGGTGGCCACCGAAGTCATCAGCACCGGACGCAGCCGACGCTGGGCACCCTCACGCACGGCCGCGGTCAGCGCCTCGGCCGTGCTTTCGCCCTGGGCCAGATGCGCCGCACGCGCCTGATTCAGGTAGCTGAGCATGACCACACCGATCTCCACGGCCACTCCGGCCAGGGCAATGAAGCCGACGGCCACGGCCACCGACAGCGCATAACCCTGGACATAGAGCAGCCAGATACCGCCAGCCAACGCGACCGGCACCGTACCCAGAATGATGGCGACCTGAGTCAGGTTGCCGAAGGCCAGATACAGCAGCAGGGCGATCACCAGCAGGGTCGCCGGAACCACCAGCAGCAGCCGTTCCCGCGCGCGCTGCATGTACTCGTACTGCCCTGACCAGTGCAGGGAATACCCCACCGGTAACGACACCTGCTGCGCAATACGCTCCTGCGCCGCGACCACATAGGAACCGATATCCCGTCCGTCCATGTCCACATACACCCAGCCACTGGGACGGGCGTTTTCGCTCTTGATCATCGGCGGGCCGTCTTCCACCCGGATGCTGGCGACATCGCCCAGCGTGATATGACGCCCCTGCGGGGTAATCACCGGCAGTTCGCGCAACGCTTCCGGTGAGTTCCGCCAGTCCTGCGAGTAACGCAGGTTGACCGGGTAACGCTCCAGCCCTTCAACGGTCTGGGTCACGTTCATGCCCCCGACCGCCCCCTGGATCACCGCCTGCAGCTCGGCGATGTTCAGCCCCTGGCGCCCGGCCCGCTCACGGTCGATGTCCACGGTCACGTAGCGCCCGCCAACAACCCGCTCCGCATAGACGCTGGTGGTTCCGGGCACCGCCGGCAGCACCTGCTCGATCTGCCGGCCGATGCCCTCGATGACCGCCAGATCGGGCCCGTTGATCTTGATCCCTACCGGGGTCTTGATGCCGGTCGCCAGCATGTCGATCCGGGTCTTGATCGGCATGACCCAGGCATTGGTCAGGCCGGGCACCTTGACCCGGTCGCGGATCTCGGCGCGGATCTTCTCCAGCGTCATGCCCGGGCGCCACTGCTCCTCGGGTTTGAAGGTGATCGTGGTTTCGATCATGGTCAGTGGTGCCGGGTCAGTCGCCGTGTCGGCCCGCCCGATCTTGCCGAAGACGGTGGCCACTTCCGGCACCGACTTGATCAGCCGGTCGGTCTGCTGCAACAGCTGCCGGGCCGCACCGATTGAAATCCCCGGCTTGGTGGTTGGCATGAACATCCAGTCCCCCTCATCCAGCGCGGGCATGAACTCGCTGCCGAGCTGACGTGCGGGCCAGATTGCGCTCAGCGCCACCAGCACACCGCCCAGCAAAGCCAGTGCCGGGTGGCGAATGGCCCATCCCAGGATCGGCCGGTACCCGCGCGCCAGCACCCGGTTCAGCGGGTTGGCCTGCTCCGGCCGCACCCGGCCGCGGATGAAATAGCCCATCAGCACCGGCACCAGGGTGACGGCCAGACCGGCCGCAGCCGCCATGGCGTAGGTCTTGGTGTAGGCCAGGGGTGCAAACAGGCGGCCTTCCTGGGCCTGCAGCGTGAACACCGGCACGAAAGACAGGGTGATGATCGCCAGCGAAAAGAACAGGGCCGGCCCGACCTCCTGCGCCGCATCACGTACCCGCTGCCAGTGCGAACGCGCATCGGCCCGCGCCATGTGTGCATGCAGGTTTTCGATCATGACGATCGCCCCGTCGACCATGGCCCCGATGGCGATCGCGATGCCCCCCAGTGACATGATGTTGGCGTTCAGGCCCTGGCCACGCATCACCAGCATCGCCACCAGAATGCCCACCGGCAGGCTGATGACAGCGACCAGCGCGGACCGCACATGAAACAGGAACAGTGCGCAGACCAGCGCCACGATCAGCAACTCTTCTACCAGTGTCTGCTGCAGGGTGCGAATGGCTCGGGAAATCAGCTGTGAGCGATCGTAGGTGGTCACCACCTCCACGCCGTCCGGCAGGCTGCCCTGCAGCTGCTGCAGCCGCTCCTGCACCCGCGCAATCGTGGCCTGTGCATTGGCGCCATAGCGCATCACGATGATGCCGCCGACAACTTCCCCTTCGCCGTCCAGTTCGGCAACGCCGCGCCGCATCTGCGGGCCCATACGGACCTCGGCCACGTCACCGACCCGGACCACGACACCGGCTTCGGTCGTCATCAGGGGCACCGCCCGCAGGTCATCCAGGCTTTTCAGGTACCCGGTCGCCCGCACCATGTACTCGGCCTCGGCCATCTCGATCACGGCACCGCCGCTTTCCTGGTTGGACTGGGCAATCGCCGCTTGCACCTGCCCCAGCGGCAGCCCGTAGGCCCGCAACCGGTCGGGGTCAATGACGACCTGGTACTGCCGCACCATGCCACCGACCGTGGCCACCTCGGCCACCCCTTCCAGGGTCTGCAGTTCGTATTTCAGGAACCAGTTCTGCAATGACGTGAGCTGCCCCAGGTCGTGCCTGCCGCTGCGGTCGACCAGCGCGTATTCGTAGATCCAGCCGACACCGGTCGCATCCGGGCCCAGCGCCGGGCGGGCACCGACGGGCAAGGTCGGTGTGACCTGGGACAGGTATTCCAGCACGCGCGAGCGGGCCCAGTAGGGGTCGGTTCCGTCCTCGAAGATCACATAGACGAAGGAGTCACCGAAGAAGGAGTAGCCCCGCACCGTTTTCGCATGCGGAACCGACAGCATCGCGCTGGACAACGGGTAAGTCACCTGCTGCTCGACCACCTGCGGCGCCTGCCCCGTGTACGGGGTGCGGATCACGACCTGCACATCCGACAGGTCGGGAATGGCATCCACCGGCGTGGACCGCAGGGCCAGAATGCCGGCAATGGTCACCGCAACGGCCAGCAGCAACACCAGCGCCCGATGCCGCAGGGACGCCGCGATCAGCCCCTCAATCATGAACATGCCCGTCCATGGTCGGGCTGTGATGCGGTGCATCCTGCGGCAATGGCGCCATGGAGGCCGCCGGAGACATCGGGCCGCCCATGCGGTGCAGTTCACGCACGGTATAGATGCCCGGACCAGGGTTCTCGACCACCACATGCACCTTCTGCCCTGGCTCCAGTCCTTCGAGATCCACACTCTCGGCCACGCCAAAGCCCATCGTCATGGCCGGCATCTGCATTCCGCGCGCACCCAGCGGCGAAAAATCTCCGTGCTCGAGCAGGATGTTGCGGCTGGCCGCATCCACATCGAGCACCGTTGCTTCCGCCATCCCGGCCGGTGCCGGACTGGCGCTCAGGCGCAGCGCTTCGGCATCGACATTGGCTTCGGAGTCGAGCAGGAACTGCCCTGCCGACACCACCCGGTCACCCACTGACAGCCCGTCGAGTACCTGGGCCTTGTCGTCCTGGATATGACCGATCTTGACGGCCACCACGTCAAAGCGCCCCGCACCAAGGGCCTTGACCACGCGGGTTCCCTGGCCACCGCGAATCACGGCGTTGGCCGGGATCACCAGAGCGGGTTCGGTGCGACCGGTTTCGATCAGGGCCGCGGCATACATGTTGGGCTTGAGGGCCTGGTCGGGGTTGGCGAACTTCAGCCGCACACGCAAGGTGCGCGTCGTCGGGTCCAGCTCCGGGTACACCTGATCAACCACCCCTTCCCACTGGCGGTCCGGCCATGCAGCCACCCGCGCCTGCGCCTTCATGCCGGGCTGCACGCGCGCCGCGTCGCGTTCGGCCACCTGGACGGTGAGCCAGACCTGGGTCGGATCGGCCAGCACCATGATCATGCTGCCCGGCGTGACGAATTCACCCGCCCGTACA
>JBFHON010000243.1:0-4760 GCA_041593295.1 Oceanococcaceae bacterium
CGCTGTTGCCGCAGGCAGACAGCCGCGCATGCTCATCAAAGATTTCTGCCGCATTGGCGAAGTCGAAACCGTCGAAACCCAGGCGTTTGGCAACCTGGCAGATGATCCACCAGTCCGGGCGCGCTTCCCCGGCGGGGGGCAGGAAACCACGCTGGCGGGAAATGCAGCGTTCCGAGTTGGTTACCGTGCCGTCTTTTTCGGCCCAGCCGGTGGCCGGGAGGCGAATGTCCGCCCGACGCACGGTATCGGTTTCCGCACACACATCGGAAACCACGACCAGATCGCAGCGTTCCAATGCTTCACGAACGCGGTTTGCGTTGGGCAGGCTGACGACCGGGTTCGTGGCAATAATCCAGACGGCCTTGATCGTCCCCGTGTGAATGGCCTCGAACAGTTCCACGGCTTTCAGACCCGCCTGGTCGGCTATCACCGGGCTGTTCCAGAAGCCCTGTACCAGGGCGCGGTGTTCAGCATTGTCCAGGTCCATGTGTGCGGCCAGCATGTTGGAGAGCCCGCCAACTTCGCGCCCCCCCATGGCATTGGGCTGCCCGGTGATGGAGAAGGGCCCCATGCCGGGGTGGCCGATTCTTCCGGTATACAGGTGACAGTTGATGATGCTGTTGACCTTGTCGGTTCCAGCGCTGGACTGATTCACGCCCTGGGAAAAAATGGTGACGACTCTGCGGGTGCGCCCAAAGCGGCGAAAGAAAGAGGCCACGTCGCCAGGTTCCAGCCCGCAGGTCCTGGCGACTTCATCCGGGCTGCTAGCGGCGTGGGCCAGGGTGTCGACAGCCGGGCTGGTGTGCCGGGCCATGAAGGCTTCGTCGCCAAAGCCCTGGCTGTGGAGAAAGCTGAGCAGGCCATTGAACAGCGCCACATCGGTTCCAGGTTGCAGGGCCAGGTGCTGGTCGGCAATGTCGCAGGTCGCTGTGCCCCGGGGGTCGATGACGACGACATGCAGATCCGGTCGGGCCTTTTTGGCCGCGACCAGGCGCTGGTAAACGATGGGGTGACACCAGGCCAGGTTGGACCCGGTGATGACCACCATGTCGGCCGCTTCGATGTCTGCGTAGCATCCGGGGACCACATCCGCGCCAAAGGCCCGCTTGTGGCCGGCTACTGCGGAAGACATGCACAGGCGCGAGTTGGTGTCGATGTTGCCGGTACCCAGGTACCCCTTTACCAGCTTGTTGGCGACGTAGTAGTCCTCGGTGAGCATCTGACCGGAGACATACAGGGCGATGGATTCCGGACCGTGCTCGTCCATGATGGACCGCAGGCGTTGCGCCGTGGTGTCCAGTGCCTCCTCCCACGCCACGGTTTCGCCCTCGACAATGGGGTGCAGCAGGCGGCTGGCCGTACCCAGGGTGTCGCCCAGTGCGCTGCCTTTGGAGCACAAGCGTCCGCGGTTCGCCGGGTGGGTTTCATCCCCGCGAATACTGACCGTTCCATCCCCGTTTACGCCTGCGACGACGCCGCATCCAACGCCGCAGTAAGGGCAGGTTGTCCGGGTTTCGTGGCGTGTTCCGTTCGTATCGAGGTCGTTCATTGGCACCGTTCCCGCATCCTGCTCACGCCGCCCTGGAGTCGGCAAAGGCACGCCCGAAGATCAGGACGTCGCGTAACTCCCCGACATCTGCGCCATCAATCATCAGGTCGTAGTACCAGGAGCCGTCACTGACATCGCCGTACAGCACCGCGCCGGCGATGCGGCCATGACGGAGCACCAGCTTCTTGTAGACGCCGCGGCGCAGGTCGCGGAACACGATTTCTTCGTCCCCGTCCTGGGCAATGAAGTCCCCGGCGGAAAACAGATCGATACCGGTCACTTTCAGCTTGGTGGACACCTGTGAGCCGGGGTAGCTGCCAATCCCCATCTTCGCCAGGTGGTTTGCGCAGACACGGGCCTGCTCCCAGAGCGGTGCGACCAGGCCATAAATGGCCTGGCGGTGCTGCACGCACTCACCGACGGCGTATATCGCCGGGTCGAAGGTCTGCAGGGCGTCATTGACGACAATGCCGCGCTCGCAGTGCAGGCCCGCTTCGCGGGCGAGGGCAATGTTGGGGCGGATGCCCACCGCCATCACAACCAGGTCCGTAGTCAGCTCGGTTCCGTCCTTGAAACGGATGCCGCTGACACGGCTGTCTCCCTGGATTTCTTCAGTCTGTGCTCCCATGGCGAAGCGGATGCCGCGATCTTCCAGCGCGTGCCGCAGCAGCTCTGCGGCGGGCTGGTCGAGCTGTCGTTCCATCAGGGTGTCGGTCAGGTGCACCACGGTGACCTCCATGCCCTGGCGTTGCAGACCATTCGCTGCTTCCAGTCCGAGCAGCCCGCCGCCAATCACCACTGCTCGTCGGTGCGTACGAGCGGCATCCAGCATGGCGTGTACATCCTTGATGTCACGAAAACTGATCACGCCAGGCAGGTCATGACCGGGGACCGGGACCATAAAGGGGTCGGAGCCGGTTGCAAGTAGCAGCCGGTCATAACGGACCTTGAGGCCGGATGCCGCCACGACCTGCTTGCGCCGGCGGTCGATACGCATGACCGGGTTTCCGGCGTGTAGCGTAATCCCGTGCTTGTGGTACCAGGCCGGAGTGTTGATCATGATTTCGTCCAGGGTTTTTTCCCCGGCGAGTACCGGCGACAGCATGATGCGGTTGTAATTGCCGTGAGGCTCGGCACCGAACACCGTGATGTCATAGGCACTGTCGTCGAGCTTCAGCAGCTCTTCGACGGTGCGCATGCCGGCCATGCCGTTACCGATAACGACCAGCTTTTGTTTCATGCTGCGCAACCCATGCGGTTCTGGCAGTCAACCAGAACCCGTCCGTCCCGGGTGCTCACCGCGTAGGCACTGACCGCGCTGCCGGGGTCTTCGAGGCAGGCACCATCAGTCAGCCGGAAATGCTGCTTGTAGATCGGTGAGGCGACGACCAGTTCGCCGCCAAGGTCGCCTACGATGCCGCGAGCCAGCACATTGGCCTGGCTGTGAGGGTCGAAATTGTCGAGGGCGAAAACCCGGTTGTCGTCCAGCCGGAAAATGGCAATCTGGTGCCCATCAACCAGGGCGCCAACGCCGGTATTGGGGACGATCTCGTTGATGTCACAGACGGGGGTCCAGCTCATGTGTGTTCCTTGTTCGCTCTTGATCTGTTTGCCGACGGGCTCAGGCCGCCACGCGTTGCCGACGTTCCTCGGCTGTTGCCGGTCGAATCTGCCCGCGTTCTTCGACAAAGACGACGTTGTTGTCCAGTGCATCGGCGTTGACGAAGTGACGGAATCGTTTCAACTTGCTGTCGTCCTCGAGGGTCTTCTTCCACTCGCACTCGTAGGTGTCGACCAGCGCCTGCATTTGTGCTTCCAGTTCGCCGCTCAGGCCCAGGCAGTCGTTGATCACGACGTCCTGCAGGTAGCCCAGGCCGCCGTCGAGTTCTTCCATCCAGCGTGCCGTGCGTTGCAGGCGGTCTGCCGTACGGATGTACAGCATCAGGAAGCGATCGATGTAGCGGATCAGTGTGGCGTCATCGAGGTCGGTGGCGAACAGGTCGGCGTGACGGGGCTTCATGCCGCCGTTGCCGGCCACGTACAAATTCCAGCCGCGCTCGGTCGCGATGACACCGACATCCTTGCACTGGGCCTCTGCGCATTCGCGGGTGCAACCCGACACGGCAAATTTGATCTTGTGCGGGGCGCGCAAGCCCCGGTAGCGTTCTTCCAGCAGAATCGACATGCCCACGGAGTCCTGTTGCCCGTAACGGCACCAGGTGGAGCCTACGCAGGATTTCACGGTGCGCACGGCTTTGCCGTAGGCGTGCCCGGACTCGAAACCGGCATCGACCAGCTCTTTCCAGATTTGCGGTAACTGGTTGAGGTGTGCGCCAAAAAGGTCAATCCGCTGGCCGCCGGTGATCTTGGTATACAGGCCGAATTTCTTCGCGACCTCGCCAATGATGATCAGCTTGTCTGGTGTGATTTCGCCACCGGGTATGCGCGGGACGACCGAGTAGGTCCCGTCCTTCTGCATGTTGGCCATGAAGTAATCGTTGGTGTCCTGCAAGGGCGCCAGGTGCGGTTGCAGGACGTGCTCGTTCCAGGTGGTTGCGAGCACGGAGGCGATGGTGGGTTTGCAGATGTCGCAACCCAAGCCCTTGCCGTGGGCGTTGCGCAAGGACTCGAAACTGCGGTGCTGTTCCACCCTGACCAGGTGCTCAAGTTCCTGCCGGGAGTGCGGAAAGTGTTCGCACACGTGGTTGCTGACGGCAATGCCACTGCGGGTGAGCTCCGTATCCAGCACATTCTTGACCAGTGCGACACAGCCACCGCAGGAGGTTCCGGCCCGGGTCTCGCTTTTCAGCGTGCCCATGCTGGTCGCGCCTGCGGCGACTGCGGTGCACAGAGCGCCCTTGGTGACATTGTTGCAGGAGCAAATCGTTGCGCTGTCGGGCAGGGCGTCGACCCCGAGCGCCGGCGTGCCGCCCTCACTGCTGGGCAGGATCAGCTGCTCCGGTGTGCCCGGAATGCTGAGCCCATTGAGCATCATCTGTAGCAGGGACCCGTATTCCGTAGCATCGCCCACCAGAACGGCTCCGAGCACCTTGCTTCCGGCCGCATCGGTGACCAGCTTCTTGTAAATGCCGGCGTGTTCGTTGATATACACGCTGACTTTCGCGCCCTGGGTGCGTGCGTGCGCATCACCGATTGATGCAACGTCCACGCCCATCAGCTTGAGCTTCGTGCTCATGTCCGCGCCACGAAA
>JBFHON010000244.1:0-4753 GCA_041593295.1 Oceanococcaceae bacterium
GACTCCGGGGTCACCGGCGCACGGCTGCGCAGCACGCAGGGTGAAGCCACCAGGGATATCGACGTACATGGCGTGTTCATCGCCATCGGCCACACCCCCAACACCGGCATCTTCGAAGGCCAGCTTGAAATCAATAACGGCTACATCAAGGTCCACAGCGGCACCGAAGGCAATGCCACGGCGACCTCCGTACCGGGCGTATTTGCTGCCGGCGACGTCAGTGACCACATTTACCGGCAGGCCATCACATCGGCTGGCACCGGGTGCATGGCCGCACTCGATGCCGAACGGTTCCTGGATCACGGAGCCTGAGCTTCCACACCGGACAAACCCCGCCTGCTGCGGGGTTTTTTTTTCACCCCGCCCCCCTGCTACAGTGCCTGCTGGGGATTTCAAGTCACGAGGGGAAACAGCGGGTGAAACGGGCCTTGCCCATTCAGGTTCTCCTGGGCGTGACCTTGCTGTCGATGAGCGCGGTACTGCTGGTCATGCTCTGGTTCTACCAGCAGCAGAACGCCCTGCGCAGCGAGTACACCCAGATCAGCCACCAGCGGCTGGGCGTCTCCCGGGTGCTGTTCGCCGTGGAAGACCGCGCCGAGCAGATGCAGCGACTGGCCCGGCTCGCGGCCTCCACCGGCGATGTGGACTACATCAGTCAGCACGCGCGCCTGCGCCAGACCATTCGTGACTTTCACGAACTGATCAGCGGCGACATCCCCGCGCACCTGGCCACACCCCGCCTGGACGATGCCGACCTGCGCGACTGGACAGGCGCCCTCACGCAAGCCCAGTTGAGCGAGGGCGAACTGGCCCGCCTGAGCAGCGTCCTGCAGGAAATCCTGGACTGGTCGCGACTGCAGGCCGAGGCCATCGCCCCGCTAACCGCTGACCAGCCCGCCGATGACATCCTGCGCCTGCTCTCCTCGCCCGAGCAGGAGCTGTCCAACTGGCGCAATGGCGCCCTGCTGGAGGACCTGGACTACCAGGTGATGGCGCGACTGAACACTCACGGCAGCGACCTGCTCCGGAGCATTGACCGCATCCGCCGCTGGGAGGCCGTCAACCTGGGGCTGTTTGCTCTGTTCATGGCACTGGGAATCGGCGCCTTTCAGGCCCTGGCCGTGCGCCCGCTGAAAAAAGCCCTGCTCGCAGCCACCCAGCTCGGCAACGGCTCCTACGAGGCGCGACTGGTGCCCGAAGGGGTGGAGGAAACACGCACACTGGGCCGGACATTGAACTGGATGGCGGACGCGATCCAGGCCGATATCGAAGCCCGCCTGCAGGCGGAGGTTCGGGCCCGCGAGGCAGAAGCCCGCATTCGTCAGGTCGGCGACCTGGCCCCCGGCGCCATCTGGTCGTCGCGCTGGACCCGGGAGGGCGGCCAGGAGGTCTTCTACATCTCCGAAGGCTTCGACACCCTGTATGCCCTGGGCGGCGAAACCATTCGCCGCGATTTCGAGATGCTGTACAAATGCATCCATCCGGAGGATCGCGAACTGACCCGCAGCATCTATGAGCGCTCGGCACGCGACCTGACGCCGGTGGACTTCCAGCACCGCACCCTGCGCCCTGAAGGCGACTACCGCTGGACCCGGGTGGTCGCCCATGTCTCCCGTCTCGAAGGCGGCGGGCGCGGCTGGAACGGCTTCTGCATGGACGTCGACGAGATCCAGCGCCTGCGCGAATCCACGGAAAGTGCGCTGCAACGCGCCCAGGCTGCCAGCCAGGCCAAGACGGCATTCCTGGCAAACATCAGCCACGAGGTCCGCACCCCGCT
Organism: Oceanococcaceae bacterium; assembly: GCA_041593295.1. GTDB lineage: Bacteria > Pseudomonadota > Gammaproteobacteria > Nevskiales > Oceanococcaceae > MS8. Next base: position 1,778 of record JBFHON010000244.1, read on the forward strand.
CAATGCGATCATCGGCATCGCGGATGTGGCCCTGCTGGAAAAGCACCCGCCCGATCTGCAACGCAAGTTCGAGCGCATCCAGAATGCCGGCCGCCAGCTGCTGCGCCTGCTCAACGACATACTCGACACCTCGAAACTCGAATCCGGCCGGGCCCGCACCCAGCAACAGGACTTCGAGCCTCGCCGCATGGTGCAGAGCCTGCGCGAACTGCACGAAGACAGCGCGCGCGCCAAGGGCATCGAACTTCGCACGATCGTTGATGCCGGCTGCCCCCACTCGCTGCGCGGCGACCCGCTGCGTCTGCAGCAGATCCTGGGCAACCTGCTCAGCAACGCCATCAAGTTCACCGTCACCGGCGAAGTCCGCCTGCATGCCCAGCTCGCGATGGAGCCCCGGCGCGATGCCAGCACCTGGCTGCGCTTCACCGTCAGCGACACCGGGCCGGGCATCTCCCCGGAGAACCAGCATCTGCTGTTCGAGCCTTTTACCCAGGAAGATGACAGCATCAGCCGCACGCACGGTGGCACCGGCCTGGGCCTGACGATCTCCCGCCAGCTCACCGAATTGCTGGGCGGCGAAATCACCGTGGACTCCGCCCTCGGCAGGGGCAGCCATTTCATCGTGACGCTGCCCTTCGCCCAGGCCAGCAAGACCACCCAGGCACCCCGCGAGCACCGCTCCGACGCCCCCTCCAGCTCCGGTACCAGCACGCAAAACCCGACCCTGAGCCGTGAGCAGATCGCGACCCTTGCCGCGTTGATCGAGGCCGGTGACGCATCGGCCCGCACCCAGCTGCACGCCTGGTTCGGGAACACCGTACCCACGGCATTGACACTGCTGCAGCAGGACCTGGACAGCTTCGACTTCGAACGTGCTGCGCGGCGGCTGACGCGCCTGCAGAGTCGGGCCGCATGAGCGACCCCAGGGACAGCCGGCAGACCATTCTGGCAGTGGATGACATGCCGGAGAACCTGGCGCTGCTTGCAGACATCCTCAGCCAGGAGTATCGACTGCAGGTCGCTCGCAACGGCCAGCGCGCGCTGGAACTGGCCCAGACCGACCCCCAGCCCGACCTGATTCTGCTCGACCTGATGATGCCGGGTATGGACGGATACGCCGTCTGTGAAGCGCTGAAGGCCACGCCGCGGACCTCACGCATTCCGGTGATTTTCCTGACCGCCAAGAACGAGGTCAGCGATGAGCTGCGGGGCTTTGACCTGGGCGCCGTGGACTACCTGAGCAAGCCGGTCAGCCCGCACCTGCTGCGTGCGCGCGTGCGCAGCCACCTCACGCTGGCCAACCTGACCCGCAACCTGCAGACGCGGATCAGCGAGCGCACACGCGCCCTGGAGGAGCAGATCCGCGAGCGCGACATCGCGCTGGCCCGCGCCGACTATCTCGCCTTGAACGACCCCCAGACCGGCCTCCCGAATCGCCGGCACCTCCGTCAGCAACTGGACCAGATGCTCAGCGCGCCCACCCAGGGGCATGTGGCGATCCTGCACTTCAACCTCGACCGGCTGGGTCTGATCAACCACAGCGCCGGGCCGACCAAGGCCGATGCCGTCCTTGCTCAGGCCGCGTTCCGGCTCAAGGCCGCCTGCGGCAGCGAGGACTTTGTCGCCCGCTCCGACAGCGACAATTTCATCATGCTGCTGAAGCTCAACGACTCGGACGTCAGCAGCGCCCGGCAAAAAGTGAGCTCGCTGGCAAACTCCCTGCGCAAGACACTGGCCCAGCCGGTTCAGAAGATGATTGCCACCACCTGCGTGGGCTCGGCCCTGTTGCCCGATGATTGCGCCGACGCGGATACCGGGCTGGCCTGCGCGCTGGCCGCGTTGCGCCGGGCCAAGATGCTCGGCCCCAACAACAGCGTTGCCTACACGCCGGAGCTCGGGCAGGCCGCCCGCGACGAGCACCGGCTGGAACGGCTACTGCAAAGCGCGCTGCAGCAGGAGGCCCTGGAAGTGCATTTCCAGCCCCAGGTCGCCCTGCAGCAACAACGCATCTGCGGGGCCGAGTGCCTGATCCGCTGGCCCGATGGAAAAGGCGGCTATATTTCCAACGGCAGCTTCCTGCCGGTGGCCGAGAACACCGGGCTGATCCACGGTCTGGATGACGAAGTCATTCGCCAGGCGCTGAACTGGCTGGCCACCCAGAAACGCCTGGCCCCGGACTTTCGGCTGAGCATCAACATTTCCGCCGCCTCACTGGGGCGCCCGGGCTGGCTGGAAAACCTGCCCTCGCTGATCAGCGACCACGGCATCCCGCCAGAGCGCGTCGAACTGGAAATCACCGAGCAGAACCTGATCCGCAACCTGGCCGAAACCTCGCAACGCCTGAAAGCCATCAGCGACACCGGGCTGTACATCGCCGCCGATGACTTCGGCAGCGGTTACTCCTCGCTGGCCTGGCTGGAAAAGCTGCCGGTGGACCGCATCAAGCTGGACCGGCAGTTCATCACCAACGTCAGCACCAGCCCCCGGGCTGCGGCCATCGCGCGCGCCATGATCCACCTCACCGCCGAGCTGGGCATGGATTGCGTCATCGAAGGCATTGAGAACCAGGCCCAGCTGGATTTCGCGCTGCAGGAAAAAGCGCCGCATGGCCAGGGGTTTTTCCTGCACCGGCCGATGCCACCGGCGCACTTCCAGAAACTGCTACAGAGCAGCTACCACCGCGAGCTCTCGCTCAGCTGAGCGCCGCAGCGGCCAGCTCGGCACGCCAGCCACTGGCCAGGCGCCCGGCACGCGCACGCAACCATTCCTCGCAATCCGCCCGCGAGGCCAGGATGCCCGGTTCGATTCCGTGCGCCTTCGCAATGGCCGTCAGTTTCTGCTGCAGCTCCCGGCTCTTTTCGCGCGGAATCGGCTCCGGAATGTCCGGGCAGTTTGCCGGGGCTTCGCGGATGGTCTTCAGCAGCACCTCGCCCTGATTACGCAACAGGCCGGGCGTGCAGCCCTCCAGCCTTTCCA
>JBFHON010000245.1:0-4744 GCA_041593295.1 Oceanococcaceae bacterium
AGGCTAGCCGCACCGGTCAGCGTCCGGTCGATGGCCGGGGCAATCTTGGTCTTGCTCAATCGCTCTAATGCCGGGGCCAGCCTGCGCAGACCAGGCACCGCCTTCATGCGCTCGGCAATCTTCGCCACCGTGGCATTGGCACCGATCACCTTGCCGGCCACCATGAATGCCGGGATCTGCTCGGCCAGCTTTACCGCCTCGATCTGGTGCTGCTGCGCCTCGCGCTCGAATGACGGCATATCATCTTCGGCCTTTTTGATCAGGTCGCCGTAGTGTTTCAGATCATCGGGGGAATTCCATTCCAGGGCTGCGGAATAACCTTCCCGGTAGAGCTTCAGGCGCTGTTCGTTCTCCGCAATGCGGATCTGCCGCGCCCGCTGCTGCTCGTCGGTTTCACCCGGCAGTTTTCCCCATCCAGCCAATGCCGGCTTGTACTTTTCATAAATCTGCTGCTCGATGTCGGTCATGGCCAGGTCCTGCGATACCGGATACATCGCCCTGGCCGACTCCAGCGCATACTTCTCGCGCGCCGGCTTCGACTTGAATGCGCGCTTTACACCCTTGTCCTTCAGCAGTTCCTGGTAGCGCTCGTTGATCCGCATGTTCAGGGTGTCCCAGCGCTGGCCCTTGCGGAAGATCACATCGAACGAAGGAAGACCCAGGCTCTGCAGCTCGGCATCCGTGCTGGGCACATTGGCCCCTTCCGCGTTGCCATACACCGGCTTGCCGGATTCATTGACCGCCAGGCCTGCAGGAAATCCCTCCGGTATCTGTGCGGGCTGCTGGCCTTTCGAGGGATATTCACGCGCCAGCGACTGCCCTTCGGGGGAAGCAATAGCCTGCTGCACATTGATTGGCCCCGCCATTGGATCCAGCTGGTCGCGCTGGATCATGTCTCCCATGGCCTGCCAGTCGGCAAACTGCTGGTCGCTCATCCGGCCAACGGGAACAAAGCCGGGCTGCTCCTCGAACGGATTGACCGCATCGCCGAACTCATCCTGTTTTGCAAAAGGATTTACGGCACCGGAAAACTCACTATTGAAGGGATTGACGGCATTATCGAATTCACCCACAGCCTACCTCCCGAGGTGCTTGAGATAGCGCTTGGCCCATTCAACATCCTTGTCCGGATTGGCTCGCAACACGGCATCGATGTCCGCCTGGTTATGCTCGCCTGCCGGCTTGTCCTGCATGGTTACATCCACGCCCGCCGGATCCGCAGGAGCTGCTGCACCAGCACCGCCCATCAGATCCTGAACACTGTAGTCCGGTAACCCGGAAACATCCTCCGGACGCTGCACGGTGATCGGCAGTCCCTGCTCGTTGTATTCCGTGGTGGTGGTCAACCGGGGCGGCGATACCGTATAGCGCTTGCCGTTCCATGTTCCAATGGATCCATCGCTGAACTTCACGCGCGGGCCCTGGTACTGCGTCAGCGGACCGGCCGCCTGCGAGTCGGAAGGCACCGGCACGGCACTGGACGGGCTGGTCATGAGCATGTCCGGCGTACCGTCGCCATTCAAATCAACCCCGGAAGGCTGCCATGGCGGGGCATTCATCTGGTTTTCGAGGTTCTGGCCCATCAGCTTCTGGTAATCCATCTGCTGGATCTGCGAGCCAATCCGGGTGGCGTCCATCAGGCCGCGTACCTGCTGCGACTTCTCGCGCGGGCTCATGCCCATCAGGTCGGCGGCATCGATGTAACCTTGTTTTGCCAGAAAATCGTAGGTCTTCGCATCCTGCTGCAGCTGCTTGTCCTCTTCCTTCTGCTGGCCCATCATGGCCCCTGCATTTTCAATGCCGCGACCCAGCCCGCGGAATCCCTGCGAAATATGAAGATCGCCCCGATAAGATATACCTGGTGCGTAAGCCACGTTACACCTCCATTCCTTTGATCCGCGCATCCATCCAGCGGCGGATCACTCGTTTCAGTCTCGGCTTGCTGCGGATCCACGCGGCAAAGGCATCGCCCCAGCCGGCGTAAAGCGCCCGGAACCAGCGCGGCGCACCGGTAAAGAGCCATTTCCTGAACAGCAGCCACTGCGGATTGTCGGCGCCGTAGACCTCGCGCGCCACCCAGCACATGGCCATGGCACCGGCCCCAATGGCCGAACCGCCCAGATTCATGATGCCGCCCAGCATGGCCGCCCGATTGTTGGCCGTGGCAATATTGGCCGCTGCCTGCCCGTTGTAGTTGGTGTTGTACAGATCCTGGGCATAACCGGACTCCGGATTGAACAGTTGCGCCGTCCCGTAGCCCATCAGCTGCATGGCATTACTGAAGCCCGTCTGCCGACGGCCAAACGTACTCTGATCAACTCCGGCCGCAAATTGCTGCCGGTCGCGTAGGCGGTTTTGCCGGGCTCCCTGCAGGTTCATCACTTCGGCAAACATCGCCGGATTGGAAATCCCCAGGCCGCGGTCATTGAAAGCAGCGCGGGTATCCTGCTGGACATTGCGCATCTGGTCAGGCGTCAACCGGCCACCCTGGGCCAGATCAGACCGAGCCTGCTGCTGCAGCTGCTGCTGGATGGGGCTGTAGGCATACTGATCGGCCACGTTCATAATGCCCGGCATCGCACCCTGGGCGGTATCGACCCCCAGCTGGGCAAACTGCGGGGCCCACTGCGACTGCGCCTTGAACAATTTCGGCATGGAATCGATCTGGACATTGAGCGTGTCCATGTATTCGCGCGCATAGCTGCGCTTCGGAGGGGCCTTGACATTGGTTCCACCAAACATGGCATCCCCATATCCAAACCCCAGCGGATCAACAATCTTACTTCCACATCCCATAGCCCTACCTCGCTTTCCTCACAAACAGTTGCGTTTCCATCAACGAATCAAAACCCAGCTTTTCCATGACCGGATGAAACGGGCTGGACGGATCGCACGGCATGAAGTAGGTCGACTGCCCGGCATAATCCATGACCGCATCGAGCTGCCCCAGCACCGCCACCGAATCGCGCGGACCCAGCCGCTCGCTATCCATCCACACATTCACAATCGGGATTGCGCCGATGGACAAATAGCCGACGATCTCGCCATCCTTCTCGACCACATGCGTCGGGGCCAGCACGACATGATCGTCCTGGGCCGCCCGTTCGCGCAGTTCCTGCAGCTCGTTCGGCTCTATCCGTCTGATCCGTGCACCCATCATGGAATCCAAAGCTCCTGCACATTCAGCACCGATGAACACCGGTATTCCGCTGTCGTTACCCCGCCGGCATCCCCGTCCGAATCAATGTTGTAGTCCCGGTTCAAATAGATTCGGTAACTCGGATGCGTGGTGTACAGCAACCGATACTGCACCTCGGTATCCACACCGGGCGTATCGATGAACGAAAAGTTCGCCGCACTCACGTTGCGGTTTCCATCGCCGTGCCCCACCGTGAATGCGACGCGCACGCGCGTGCTGGACGCATCGCCCAGCGCCAGGTTGTCCCAGCTCGATCCGCCATCCGTGCTGCGTTGCAGCTTGAAGCCGACCCCGACGTTTCCGCTGTTAGTATCGACATGCACCACGCAGTTGAACATCACCTTGGAATTGACCTTGCGCGGAGTGATCGACACCACGGCCTCGGTGCCGTTATCGTCCTTCACCAGCCAGAACGCCTCGTCGTCGCCGCGCACACCCTCCTCCGGATTGACCGTTTCGCTGGAGTGGTTGTAGATCATGTTGGTGCCGGTCAGCAGCGTCTGCGCAACATTGGCCGGAATGCCATACAGATCCTGTCCCAGCGCCTGGGTGGTGACACCGGTGCCGCCCTTGGCGATAGGCAGCACGAACCCCTGCGCCAGCTTGCCCAGGGTAACCGACCCCGTCGGCACCCCGAGCTGGGCCGACAGCTCAACCGCCAGCTGGTCGGACGTAATGGCGTTGTCGGCGATCTCCCGCGCGGTAACGGCATTTTCGGCAATGCGCAGTACCGCTTCCTGCACCATGCGGTTGAGCTTTTCCAGGTCTACCGTTTCGCCATCCTGTTCATTGAACACCTTTCCCGGTGTAATCTCTACGGATCCAGACTGCATGGCATCCCCCTTAAGCGTTGATCAGGTTTGAGTACAGCACGTACACATCGACGGCGCCCGCCGTCGCCGTGTTCAGGTTGCCGACGTCGCTGGTGGCCGTCAGCAGGATGTTGGTCGAAGCGCTCATGCTCTCCAGCCCGGCGGTCGCTCCCGGCGCATAGATGTCCGCGCCCAGCGCCTCGCCATCGGTATGGGATGAATTGCTGTACTTACCCGCCGTGCCGGCAATGCCCAGCTCCAGATCCAGCGTGCTCATGCCGGAAATCACCCAGGCCTCGGTCACATCCAGCACCGCCTTGTGGATCACTCCGCCGGCCGCCAGCGCAAAGGCCGTAATGGCCTCGGTCAAACCCGCTGCCGTGAAATCTTCGTAGGTAAAGCTGAACTTGCGCCAGCGCGGCACCCAGCTTTTCGCATAGACCTTGCCGCCGGTCACGCCGACCGTTTCCTCGTCCACCAGCTCCACCGTCGGCACCGCCGTGCGGATCAGGTTGTAGATGTCCTCCCGCGTGCACCCGGTTGCCGGCAGCGTTGCCACCAATGTAAATTTATCCGCCATCTTATGCCTCCTTGGGGATCGCCCCCATTATGCCTTTATTCCAAGTCCGCGCGCCCCCGGCACCGCTTCGACCACCACCGAATGCACCGCACACCGCCCCTTGCGGTTGCGGATCCGCATCTGCGCATACTGGCCCCGCGCCCGAGAACGGTA
>JBFHON010000246.1:0-4712 GCA_041593295.1 Oceanococcaceae bacterium
GCAGCAGGCCCTTGTTGATGTAGAAGCGGACGGTCTCCCGCGACACCCCGGTCATCGCCTCGAGCTGCTTCATCTTGTACGGCGCCGGCCGTTCCGCCGGCCCTTCTCCCGCCGGACCCTGCGTAGTCGTGGTACTCATGAAGGCATGTTACCAGCGACAACCGGCCTGCCACCGTGGTGCCGGCACCCTAACCTTAGTTAGGCGCGGCGCCCGCCCGGCCTGTGCATGATGCGCGGGGGAGTCACGCTGCAGGATGGCAGCAACAACATGCATATTCGCCAATACGATTCGAACTACAGCCGTCGCAAGTTTCTGCGGGATGCCAGCCTGGGCGTGCTGGCTACCGGTGTGATCAGCCCGCTGTGGGCAGCGATCCGTGACACCGGGGACATCCGTTCTGCCTACCCCGATGAGCTGCTCTCCATCGAGGGCTATACCCGGGGCCGGATCAGTACCGGCGATGAAATCAGCGCCGACAATGTCGAGCACGTGAAGGACCTGCTGGAACCGATCCGGTACGAGCAGATCCTGAACCAGGGCCGCAAGCTGCGCATGGTGCCAACCACCACCGACCCCTACCGGCTATCGCCGTGGGAATACGTCGAAGCCACCCTGCGCAATGCCGGCAAGGCCCGCTTCGACGACAAGGGCAACGTGGTCACGCTGGACGGTCAGCCCTGGATCGGGGGCAACCCCTTCCCCGACCCGCAAAAGGCCATCGAGCTGTATGCCGCGCAGGTGCTGAGCTGGGGCCGCCACGATGCCTCGTTTTACGCCATCAAGATTTCCAACGTCGAAGCCGATGGCGGCGTCAGTTTCGAGTACACCGGCGGCTGGGCCGAACTGAACACGGTCGCCCGGGTTTCGATGGACCCCAAGCCGTACTGGGAGGAACGCAAGGACAAGCTGCGCTACCAGTCGGTGTTCTTTCTGGAGCCGTACAACTTTCGCGGCACCTCCTTCCTCAACATCTGGGATTACGACCAGAGCACCTTCCCGCTGCTGTACGGCTATGTGCCCGAATTCCGGCGCATTCGCCAGTTCCCCACCAGCCAGCGTTTCGAGCCGCTGCTGCCGAAAACCACGCTCTTTCTCTCCGATGCCTGGGGTGCCGGCGACCCGCTGAACACCTGGGGCAATTTCCGCATTGTGGGACGCGGCCCCTTTCTGGCCGGGCTGTCCGGCAACTTCAATGCCGAGCACGAAAACTGGGAGCACGGCACGCACGGTGGCGGCGAAGGCAACAGCTTCTGGGATACCCGGGTCGAACTGGTTCCGGAAGCCATCATCATCGAGTGCGAACCCACCGGTTTCCCCCGGGCGCCGGTCTCCAAGAAGCGCATGTGGTTCGATGCCCGCAACCAGACACTGCTCGGAATGGTCACCTACGACCGCCGCGGCGAGCCCTACCGCTCCTTCGACGGTGCGTACTCCCTCTATGAAGCCGGCGACAAGACCGTCATGGATGGCCAGCACCCCTACTGGAGCTGGACCCAGGTCATCGCCTCCGACATCCAGACCGGCAAGGTCACCCGGCTGGAACAGGTTCGCGAACTGGAGGGCGAGCACTACAGCCGGCCGAACGACCCTGACATGTACGAACGCTACCTGACGCAGCAGGCCCTGCAACGCCTGGGACGCGTGTAGCCCGGTGGCGGACTGGTTATCCGACCGGCTGCTGGCACGTCCGGGCTGGACACTGGTGGCCTTCGCCCTCATCACCGCGGTCTTTGCCGCAGGTTTGCCACAGGTCGAGATCCGCACGATCTTCAATGACCTGCTGCCCACTGACGACCCGCTGGTCGACGTGTACCGCGACCACCCGAACTTCGGCAACCCGCTGACCATGATCGTGATGGTCCGGCGGACCGATGGCGACATCTACAATGCGGACACGCTGGGCAAGGTCTGGCAACTGACCCGCGACATCGACCTGACCCCCGGCGTGGACCACGCCCAGATCATGTCCATCGCCACCGAAAAGGCGCGTTACTCCCAGGCCACGGCTTACGGTGTCGACATGCGCCCGCTGATGGACGATGCCCAGCCCACCAGCGCCGCGGATATCGCCAGTTTCCGGCAGCGGGTGGAACAGTCACCGAATGTCCGCACCTTTCTGATTTCCGCCCGCCACGACGCCACCCTGATCAGCGCCACCTTCATCGAGCAAAAGGTGGACTGGGGCGAAGCCTTCGAGTATGTCCAGGGCCTCGTCGAAGCCGCCCGCGACGAGAACCACGAGGTGCACCTGACTGGCCGACCCGCCCTGATCGGCTGGGTCTACCGTCACGAATGGGAAATGGCGGGTGTATTCCTGCTCACGCTGTCAATTCTGATACTGGCGCTGGCGCTGAACATGCGCAGCCTGGTCGGTGTCCTCACACCGGTCATCACCGCCGGCACGGCAGCCATCTGGGCCTTCGGTTTTGTCGGCCACCTGAACATCGCCATCGAGCCGCTGCTGCTGGTCGTCCCGCTGTTGCTGATCGCGCGTTCGTTTTCGCACGGCGTGCAGTTCACCAGTCGCTTCCAGGAATACCGACGGGTCATGCCGGACCGCAAAAGCGCGGCCCGCGCCACCTTCAAGGCGATGATGAAGCCTTCCATGCTCTCCATCATCACCGATGTGCTGGGCATCGTCGTCGTGGTCGCCGCGCCCATCCCGGCCATGGTGAACCACGCGATATTCTGCGGCTTCTGGGCCCTCTGGCTGATCCCGACCGGGGTGCTGATGATGGCGCCACTGCTGGCCGTCCTGCCCGACCCGCGCCGCGATGCCACTGGCGAAAACATCCACGCCTTGAAGCCCTTCCTGACGCGACTTGCCAGCCTGGTGACAGGCCGTCGGCGGTTTGCGCTGGCAGTTCTGATGCTGGGGGTCACCGGACTGGTGTGGTGGACCTCCGGCCAGATCCGTATCGGCAACCCGGTGCCGGGCAGCAACCTGCTGTGGCAGGACTCCGAGTTCAACACCGCCGTCCGCGCCATCAACCGTGACTTCCCCGGCACCAACACGCTGGAAATCGTGCTGGAGGCCCGTGACCCCGACAGCGACCAGTGGACCACCACCTCGGTGGAGGCCGTGCAAACCATGCAACAGTTGCAGCTGGCGATGGAAGGCAGCGCAATGCCCCCGCGGGCCACGCTGTCCTTTGCCGACTACCTGGCCGACGTCAACCGGCTGTTCAATGGCGGCGACCCTCGCTGGCTGCCGCTGGACCCGCGCGAACGCGCCCTGAGCGCAGCCGCGGTCGGCGCCATGATGGGGGCCAGTTCCACGGCCTACAGCCACGTCGTCTCCGACACCCTGCAGCATGGCACCGTGTCGCTCTGGTACGCCGACAACACCCAGGAAACGGTTGATGCCGTACTCGCCGCCGCCACCGCCGCAGTCAGCGCAGTCGGGGTGGAACATGCGGATTTCCGGGTCCGCCTGGGCACCGGAACCATCGCCATCCAGGAAGCCATCAACCGCATCATTGCCCGCTACCACCACATCGTGGTGGGGTTGCTGAACCTCGCCATCTTTGTGCTCGCCACACTGGCCTTTCGCTCCGTGATCGCCGGCCTGTTGCTGCTGGCCCCGGTCAACCTGGCGCACCTGAGCATGATTGCGTGCATGCATCTGCTGGGAGTGGGTCTCGACGTCAATTCGATGATCGTGGCGGCGATCGGGCTGGGTGTCGGCATCGACTACGGCATTTATCTGGTATCACGGGTGCAGGAGGAGCTGGCGCTGCACCCCGGGGACTGGATCCGCAGCCTGCGGGAGTCGCTGACCACCAGCGGCCAGGCCATTGCCTTCACGGCATCCATCATGGCCATTGCCATCCTGCCGCTGTACCTGCTGTCCGGCCTCAAGTTTGTCGCCGACATGGGGCTGCTGATCATGGCCATCATGGCCATCAACATGCTGTCAGCCCTGGTTGTGCTGCCATTGCTGATCGCACTGTTTCGACCCCGCTTCCTTCTGCCCCGGTCGCACAGCGACGCCCCCGCAGGGTTGGCAAACGCGGCCTGATGCACGCCACGACCCCGGCGTGTTCCTGCAGTCGGCCCTGGCGCTGACCGACAAGAGCCGGCCGCTCAGGTCAGCAGCGCTGCGAGCGGAATATTCCCGTCCGCCAGTTGCACCGGGTCCACCGGAGTACCGGCCTCGATCAATTTGCGGGACGCGAGGAAATCAGCAGCACGGTTCACCGTTTCGGCGGCGACCAGCACACCATCGCGCACCTGCAGCACGGCAAAATTCTTCCCGTCGGGGTCACCACGCACCACCTCGGTGGTGCCGGCCACACGGACACCGGCCATCTGCAGCTTCACATCAAACTGATCGGACCAGAACCACGGCAGGTTGTCATAGGGTGTCGGGTCTCCGGCGATATTGCGGGCAGCCGCCCGCCCCTGATCCTGCGCGTTCTGCACGGATTCCAGCCGCATCCGCTGCCCATAGCGGGTGCTGGGATGATTGCTGCAGTCGCCAACCGCATAAATCGAGGGATCGGAAGTGCGACAGTAGCGGTCAACAGCGATCCCGTCGCTGACCTCCAGCCCGGCACCTGCGGCCAGTTCCACGCTGGGCACCAGCCCCACACCCACCACCACAAAATCCACGGGCACGCTTTCCCCGCCCACCAGGCGGACTTCGGCAACCCGGGCCGGCCCCGTCAGCGCCTCGACCTGCGCGCCGGTGTGCACCGCGACGCCATGA
>JBFHON010000247.1:0-4668 GCA_041593295.1 Oceanococcaceae bacterium
CTCCAGCACCAACATGCCACCCATTGCACGCAGTGTTGCGCATGACGAAGCTGTGGCGCTGATCGATTCCTGGATCAACACCGTCGTGAACGCCGACTACGACGATGCCGGCTGCGAGTAAACCCGCAACGCAAAACCGGGCTCACGCGACCCTGACCATCGCGTGAGTCCGGTCCTCGGCGATACACCGGAATCAATACCGCCGATCACCTGACTCCAGGGCATTGCTGTTCGGGCGCTGCCGGAAAACTGCGGGACTGCCCAGCCGTTAAAATGCGCGGTCACATGCCGGCACTCAGCCGGCCAAGCGAAAACCCGTATCTGGAGACAACCATGCAACAGGGCACCCGGGTGTTACTTCTCAGTCTTGCCTGCCTGGGCGGGCTTGCCGGCTGTAACGACACGCCCTCCTCGCCCTCGGCCGCCAATGACGGACGCGGCAACCGCATCAAGGCCGGTGATCACCCGCTCGCGCAGTGTGCGGCCCGGAGTGAGATGCTTGCGCTTGGTGCCGGCATGGATGCCCCGCCGGTCATACCCGAGCCCTCTCTCCCGCCAAGCGACCCCGGCCTGGCATTGAACGGCGGCGCCTGCAGGAACAATCAGGCCTTCCTGCTTGGCAGCGGCATCTTCGACATGACCGGACCGGCTGGCGACAGCATCTCGGCCGGGTATGAGGCCCCGGATCATGTCCTGCGCGGAATCCACCTGCGCCAGTTCGCCCGCGCCTTTGCATTGCATTCGCCGTGCAACGGCAACAGCGTGATGCTGGTCATCACCGAGACCGGCTTCATGACGCAGGGTACGCGCCAGACGGTGCTGGACCGGATTGCTGCCGACCCGGAGCTTGCTGCCGTCTATGGCGAGCAGAATCTGATGCTCTCGGCCACCCACACCCACTCCGGGCCGGGCGGTGAAGCCCACCACACCGCGTACAACCTATTCCGGACCGGTTATGACGACTACGTTCATCAGATCTATACCGACTCGATCTACCAGGCGATCAAGCGGGCCCACGCCAACCTGGTTGCCCACCCGGAACCCGGCACCGTCTCCCTGAGCATCGGTGAACTGCTGGATACCAACACCAACCGCTCCGAGCCGGCATACGAACGCAACCCGCGAACCGAACGCGCCGAGTGGACCGACATCAACGGCAATGAAGTCCGGGTCAACAAGCGCATGCTGCAATTGCGATTCAACCGCGCCAATGGCACGGCCATCGGCCTGCTGAACTGGTTCGGTGTCCACACCACCTCGGTTGGCACGCACGAACCGCTGATCAGCAGTGACAACAAGGGCATAGCGGCGATCACCTTCGAACGCATGCTGGGCACGCAATACCCGGGTGAATGGGGCGCCGACAATTTTGTTGCCGCCTTTGCGCAAGCCGACGAAGGCGATGCCAGCCCCAACTTGTGCTTCCGCGAACACCCCTATCCGGACATACGGATTGGGTGCGGCGAAGACACGCTGCAAAGCACCGCAGCCCATGGGGCCAAACAGCTGACCAAGGCCGTAGAGCTGTTCGACTCGGCCTCTGCAAAGCTTAGCGGTGGCATTTACAGTCAGCTGTTCCATGCACCGATGGACAAGATCACCATCACCGACCCGGTCATCCTGGCCAGCCTGGAACACCCACCGGAGCTGGACGAAGATACCAAGCGCACCTGCACGGCCGCATTGGGCTACAGCATGGCCGCGGGTGCGGAGGACAACCGCGGGCCCTCGCAGGAAGGCATCAGCTGTGAAAACCCGGACCTCGTCGCCAGCGCCACGGCTGACATCCAGGTCGCGCTTGAGACCATTGCAGCCGGCGCCAGCGGGGCCGGATATCCCGCCATTCCGGCGTCGGTAGGCGGGACGGTTCTGGGGTGTCAGATCACGCAGCTCCCCGGCTTGCCTGCAGCCGATGCCGATTACAGCTGCCACGCCGAAAAACCGATTCTGTTCCCCATCGGCACCACCGATTCCATCAGCAATGCCGATCTGCCCCTGCAGATCGTCGTGCTGGGCGACCTCGCCGTTATCGCACTGCCCTGGGAAGTCACCACCACATCAGCACGGCGACTGCGGCAGACCGTCCTCGCGGAACTGGGTGCCGCTGGCGTGCAGCACGCGGTGGTTGCCAGCCTGTCCAACGACTTTGTGCAGTACCTGACAACACGCGAGGAATACGCCAGCCAGCAATACGAAGGCGCTTCCACTCATTTTGGCCCGTGGACGCTGGCTGCCGTGCAGCAGGAAGTGCGCAAGCTGGCCATCAGCCTGCGTGACGGCACCGCACCACCCGACGGCGTCGCGCCACCCCGAACCACCCCGGCACTCCCCAACCGGCCCGCCTATCGCGCGGGAGATCGCCCACCCGCAGAGGGCTTCGGCGCGGTACTGGAAGACGCCCGTGAGAGCTATACGGCCGGCGAGACTGTCTCCGTGCGCTTTGCCGGCGGCCACCCGCGCAACGACACGCTGGAAAAGCGCAACAGCAGCTACGTCAGCGTCGAGCGCCAAACCGCCGAAGGCTGGCAAACCGTTGCCAGGGACCGTGATCCCGAAGTGATCTTCCGTTGGCACGCCAACCCGGAATCTCCCTTCGCTGGTCAGAGCCAGCCGTCACGCGCATCCGAAATCGAGGCCATCTGGCATATCCCGGCCAACCTGGCCGCTGGCACCTACCGAATCCAGCATCAGGGCACCGCGGTTCCCGATGGCTTCAGCCCGGATGCGGGGCAGCGGATCGAATATGCCGGCGTAAGTAGGCCGTTCGCGGTGCTCAGTGCCAGCAGCGACTGCCCGGGATACCCGGCCCTGTTCTGAGCCGACTCTGTCGCAGCTGCCCCGGTATTCGGAGAGGGTGCGACGGGAGCACCTTCAGAAGTGATAGCGCACCTCCACGGTCACCGTCCGGGTGTTTTCGGTCGCCACCCGGTAACCGCCGATATCCAGTGCCGTGGGCGCGCCGACCGCGATGGTCTGTTCGTCGCTGAGGTTCTTGCCGATGAGGGCCATCTCCCAGCTGTCATCCACCGGCCGCACAGCCATACGGGCATTGATTTTGGCGTGGGCGTCCTGGATGCCGCGCGGGTCGAGGTCACCCGATGAAAAATACGCATCGCGAAAACTGACATCCACGCCAAAATCAAGATTCCAGTCTGCACCCCACCCGGTGCTGTAATCGGCAGCAATCGCACCGGTCCAGCGGGGTGTCTGCAGGTTCTGCCGCCCCGTGAGGTCACAGGTATCGGTCTGCGAGTCCCGGTTGGTGGAATTCACGTGGCAGGGGCCATCCTTGTAGTCCAGCCATTCGAAATCCAGGTAGGCGATTGACGCGGTGAATCGCAGACCACCGGGAAGCAGCCAGCGCCCGTCCAGCTCCACGCCCTGCGTCAAGGCACTGCCCGCATTGGCCACGGTAAACCCGGCCACGCCGTCATAGACGCTGACCTGCATATCTTCGTAGCGCACATGAAACGCCGCGAGGTTCAGGTCGGCCCGCCCCCCGAGCAGCCCGAGCTTTGCCCCCAGTTCCAGCGCATCGGCAATTTCGTCGTCGAACTCGAAGCGGGTCGCGCCCCCCTGGGCATCGGTATTGCCGTTGTTGTTACGCGCGTCATAGCTGCCGGATTTCGCCCCCCGTGTGGCGGTGAAATAGGCCATCGCCCGATCAGTCAGGTCGTGCTGCAGATTCAAGTGCGGTAACAGCACACCTACGGAGCGACTGCGCTCCAGGGTGTGTTCATTGATCAGCAACTGGTCCAGTGCCGCGGTAGAGGCCGGGTTGGCCGGGTCCTGCGTGCCCGGTTCGTAAATTCGGAAATCCCGGTAGCCCTGCTTGTGCTCATAGACATAACGCAGACCAAAGGTCACGCGCCAGGCAGGATGAAAAGAGAGCGTACCCTGGGCAAAGACCGACCAGGCCTCACTGTCGATGGTGAAATCACGCTCCAGATCCGCCTCGGCAAGCACCTGCAGGTTTGCTGCACAGGAGGGTGAATCTGCCAGCGCTCCGGCCCGCGCACGGGTCGGGCCGAATTCGAAGAAATCCAGCGCACCCCGCTGATAGAACAGCCCACCGATATAGTCGAAAAAGCCTCCTGGAGCCGATGCGAAGCGCAACTCCTGACTGAACTGGTCGTACTTCTCCACGCCCAGCAATGCCAGCGTGTCCAGACTGCTGGAGTCGGCATCGAACAGGTCTCGCGAATCAAAACCACTCAGCCCCGTCACGGCCGTCAGATCGCCCCCGAACACCGGATAGGTCGCACGAGCCGTCGCGTTGTAGGAGTCGATCCGGGCATCCTCCCGGGCATCAGTGACCCGGTTGCGGTCCAGCCGGACGTCCTCCCCGGTGCAGCGTGTCAAAGAACCCGGATGTGTGGTCTGAAACCGGCGACCACCCTGATCGCGCCGGGTGTGCTCAAGCTTCAGCACATGGTCGCCGTCGGCCCAGCCATCCCATTGCACGGTGAGCCGGGCCGACTGTTCCTGCACACCGGGCTCGGTTCGCTCCTGTGTCGCGTTGCCAAGGTCGCCATCTTCGCTGCGATGGCGAACCGCAAGTCGTGCGCCCAGGGTCGAAGTCACGGGGCCGGAAGCCATGGCGAAGATTTCAGAGGCGCCATTTTCCAGTTCCAGGCTGCTGCTCAACTGCCCTTCATAATGATCCCC
>JBFHON010000248.1:0-4662 GCA_041593295.1 Oceanococcaceae bacterium
AGGGATAGGCCGGTCCAATCTCGCGAAGCGGCAACTCGGCCAGCGGGTTGGCATCTGCGTCAGCGTTGGCGCTTGCCGTAAACGCCGCAGCGCTGCCGAGAAGGGCCGCGGTGCCGATCAGCGTGGTCAGCAAAGAGCCGGGGAATTGTTTGGCCATGAATGGGCTCCCCAGGGCAGGGTGCGGACCCTGCGAGATTGACGATGAAACTTCGCACCTTACAGGTGATTGCCGCCGGTGGCATGCGGAGGTATTACAGGCAGCATTAGCCGGGCCCGCCGACGATGAACGCGAAATTGTGCCTGAGCACGCGGCTGTCTCCAGGCTTTCACACAGGGCCAATACTCTTCGCGGCTCTGCTTCAATTTCCGCACCCATGTCCGCCACGCATCCGGTATCAAAGCGCGCAGCGAAGGCCCGTTCCTTTCATCTTTCCAGCACCTTTGTTCTGTGCTTGACCCTTGTTGCCTGTCAGGGAGGGCGTGAGATTGTCGATTCGCGGGCAGCGGTCATGTCGACTATTGATCGGCCGGCGGCCACGCGTGCGGATGACGACATCCCCCGCAGTGTTCCGCCCCTGACCGGGTTTATCGTCAATCCGTATCTGCAGAATCCGGGAACCGACCGCATGACGGTCATGTTCGAGCCGGAGCTTGAAAGCGTTGGGCCTGACATGGCGGTGGAGTACCGGCCGCTGGGAAGCTCCGAGTGGTTGTCAGCTGCGGTGACACCGGAAAGCATTGCTTTTACCAACCCGGACCGGGGCGAAGATGCCGGGCAGGGCGTGTACGCGGCGCGGATAGCCGGGCTTGCCAGCCATACCACCTACGAGTACCGGGTAATTACCGCAGCGGGCACCACCAGTCCGATGCGCTTCAAGACCTGGCCGAAGCCGGACGATGGCGTCGAGCGCGGGCGCTTCATCGTGATTTCGGATATTCAGGGCAACAACCCGTACTGGTTGACCCGGGTGTTCGAGAAGGGCGTGATTGCCCGTGATTGTGATGGTGATGTGCTCACATGCGTTGAGCGATTTGCGGGCGTGATTATCACCGGTGATCTGGTTGATGACGGGGACGAGATCGAACAGTGGCGGCAGGAGTATTTTGCGGTCGGTGACAGCTTGTGGCGCTACCTGCCGCAGCTGATGATCATCGGGAACCATGACTACAACCTGAGCAATTATCTGTACTACGCGGCACCGCCAACCAATCATTCGCTCAGCCACGACGAAGAGTGGTACCAGATCGACTATCTGAATTTCCGCTTTCTCGGGATGCAGTCGAATCTGACCGTGCAAGGTGGTGCACAGCAGGTCATCGAGCAAACGGCCTTCCTGAATGCGCAGATGGCGGATGCTGCGCTCAACGGCATGGACTATCTGATCATGGGCATTCATGCGCCGTGCAAATCGGAATTGTGGATACCCGGCGAGAGCATTCAAGTATGTGCCTATGTGCGGGAGCTGGAACTACTATCCCGGACGACCAACATCATCACCGGTCATCTCTTTGGTCATACGCATGGTTACAGCCGGGGGCAGTCGCGCGACGTACCCCACCTCTGGATGAATGCCGCATCGGCGGGTGGACGAATCGACGACTGGGGGGATTACGCCCAGGCCGACTATGATGAATTTGAGAGCACCTGGGATGAGTACGGCTATTCCATTCTCGAGTTCACAACACGTGGCGCCCCGGAAATCCGCAGCGTTCGGCGGACGGGTGGGGATGACCATGAAGATTACGCCGATGCCTTCCAGCCCACTTCGGACCGGGATGACTTCCGAATCGGGGGCGAAAACACACCCCCTGCCGTACCCGTGGCAATGCTTCCCGGCGGTACTGTCGCCACCCCGGATGTGTATCTGCACGCGCGTTTCGAGGACGCCGAAGACGACGCCCCGCACGAGGCGCACTGGCAGTTGCGCAGAGCCAGCGGGAGCTTTTTGCAGCCCTTGCTGGATGCATGGGGGAATGAAACGCGTGCCCGTAACGAATGGTTCCGTATGAACCTGAACGCCGGTGTGGATGTTGACTACTGGCGTGTGCCTTATCTGGAAGGTGGTGAATACTGCTGGCGCGTGCGTTTTCGGGATTCAAGCTTCGCCTGGTCCGCATATTCGGAGGAAAGCTGCTTTCAGGTCGAGGCCGCGGAAACGAGCGGAAACCTGTTGATCAATGGCAACGCTGAGTCCGGCACTGAGGGCTGGGTCGTGGATCAGGGGGTCCTGGAGTCGCTGACTACCGTGACCGCGCTACCGGCCTTGGCCCGGGAGACGCCGTCCCTGTGCGGGTTGGGGCAGCCGGCCGAAGGCGTTCACTGGTTCAACCTGGGGGGTTGCGTGGAGCTGGCCACCGATGAACAGACCTATACCGTGGTGTCGCAGTCTGTGGATCTGAGTTCTTACCAGCAACCCATCAGCGAGGGGCGGGCAATGTCCGTATTGCGCCTGCAGATGAAGAATGCCAGCAAGTGGGATGTGCCGGCTGCGCGAATCCGCGTGTTCGATGCAGCGGGGGCGGAAGTCGCGGTATCAAAACCCGTGATGAATCAGACCGCTAACTGGTTGGAAAAAACAACGTCAATCTGGCTGCCGCCTGAGGCCACAAGTGCGACCGTGGAGCTCACGGGACTGCGTCAGGATGGTGCCGAAGGCGATGCCTATATCGACGATGTGCGCTTTGAAGTCGTGGTCAGCGCCCACATTCCTGATCGCAAGCTTGAAGAACTGCCGACACTCAGCCCGGGGAATGGCATGGCAATCAAGCCCAAGAAACATATTGACCCTTAGCGTCGCCGCAATGTCGAAGCTTCGGTTGCGGCGGAGCGTTCGGGTTGCGAAACCTTCGCCGGAATTTCGGTCCAGAAGGAAGTGCGTCGACTGAAAGCGGTGCTGCGCCGTGTCACAAAGTAGGACATAAAAAAAGGGATCAGTAACGTAAGCTACTGATCCCTAATATTTTAATATGGCGGGCCCGGAGAGATTCGAACTCCCGACCTTCTGGTTCGTAGCCAGACACTCTATCCAACTGAGCTACGGGCCCGCATTTGCTAATGCAAGGTATCAAGATGCCTTAGCGAGCTGCGAAGTATATACCAGCTAAAAAATCTTCGGTATATCCAGAACGAAAAAAATTTTCGCCCGTAGCAGGATGCCCGTTCTGTGGGCGATTTTATCGCCTCAACCACGCTGCCTTTGGCCCCAGGGCGAGAGGCTTGTTGCGCCGGGTATTCCTCCCGTGCGCATGTTTCAGGCCGCGGCGACGGCTTCGGCCAGCAGTTTGCGCAGTTCGGGCACGCAGGATCCGCAGTTGGTTCCTGCCTTGAGGCAGTCGCCGATGGCCTCGGGGGTCTGCAGCCGGCGAGCGTCGATTTCCCGCAGGATGGTGTTGCGACCGACACCAAAACATGAACAGACGGTGGGCCCGCAGTCTGCAACGGGGTCTGTGGGGCGACCGGCAAGCAGTGCGATACGGTCCAGGGTTTCGAGCTGATCCTGGTTGAACAGGCCGGCCAGCCACTCCCGTGACGGCAGCTCGGGCTGCGGGGACACGAAGACGCAGGCTTCAATCCGGTCATTCGCGATCAGGGCGGCGCGATACAGGCTGGCACTGTGATCCATGTACTCGACGATGTCGGCATCGTCATCCGCGCCAAGCAGGGTGCGTGCCCACGGGCTCCAGTTTTCAGGACGGTTTCGCCCGGCAATTTCATAGCGGTCGAAAGAATTGCCGGTAGCCCGGCTCCACCAGGCCAGGTCATGGGTGCGGATGGCTGCCCGGGTCAGTACAAAGCCGTACCAGTCCACCACAAAGGGCCGGATGTTGATGGGTGTGTGCTTGTATTCCGGTTCCCCGGACAGCGGGTCGACCACCGGATTGACGAGTGCCCCGATCCGCGCATCCGAGGCACTCTGGTCATTCCAGTGAATCGGGACGAAAACCTGCCCACGCGGCATTTCCACGCTGGTGACGAGCCGGAGCACGACCTGACCCCATGCGCTGCGCAGCCTGGCCAGTCCGCCATCACGCACGCCGTAAACCATGGCATCACCGGGGTGCATTTCCACAAAGGGCTCGGGGAGGTGCTCGGAAAGCTTCGCGGACAGGCCCGTGCGGGTCATGGTGTGCCACTGGTCGCGTATACGGCCACTGTTCAGCACGAGGGGGTATTCGCTGTCCGGCAGGTTGGCCGGGGGGCGATAGCTCACGGGAACAAAGCGGGCTCGGCCATCGGCGGTATAGAAATGGGTTGTGCAGAGCCGTGCGGTACCGGATGGCGGCTGGTCTGGCGCGGCGTTGGGAAGTACGGGCCACTGGATGGGGGTGATGCGGTCGTAACCATCCTTGCCCAAACCGGCAAGCCCGCCGATGTTGAAGTCGCGCTGGCCGCTGTTGCCGCAGGCAGACAGCCGCGCATGCTCATCAAAGATTTCTGCCGCATTGGTGAAGTCGAAACCGTCGAAACCCAGGCGTTTGGCAACCTGGCAGATGATCCACCAGTCCGGGCGCGCTTCCCCGGCGGGGGGCAGGAAACCACGCTGGCGGGAAATGCAGCGTTCCGAATTGGTTACCGTGCCGTCTTTTTCGGCCCAGCCGGTGGCCGGGAGGCGAATGTCCGCCCGACGCACGGTATCGGTTTCCGCACACACATCGGAAACC
>JBFHON010000249.1:0-4630 GCA_041593295.1 Oceanococcaceae bacterium
ACCGGCAGCACATTCTGCAGGGCATTCTCACGGCTGCCCGCCGGATCCCGGCGGATTGCGCAGCCCGCCCAGCCCCCGCGCAGACGCCGGTGTACCAGCCGCCGGTGCTGGAAGGCTGCGAAAACCTGGTGCTTCCGCGCTAGCGCCCGCTGGGCGTCACCGCCCAGGCATTCGGCTGGTCCGACGCCGGCTGACGGCCCGGGCCGTTCCGGGCAGGGACCGCGACGCCGGGAAACCTGTGCGGCGGTCACTGTCGATGCTCGTGTGACGCTGGGCGAGTACTTTCGGCTTGCGCATCATGGTGGTCACGACCACGGGGGAAGGCGCAGCCAATGCGATGAGCGATTGCATGCGGGAAAAACTCTTTACCGGTACGGCGGCGTTGCTGCTGCTCATCGCCGTGGTGCTGCTGGCGCTACGCGGGGATGAACTGGAGGCTGCCAACTGGCCGGTGGCCCTGATGCTGTTCATGTTCGCGCTGTTCTGCATCAACAGCGGGTTCTCCCTGCCGGGCCAGGGGTATGTGTCCTTTGACCGGGTCGCTCAGGTGGCCAGCATCCTGGTGCTGGGGCCGGTTCCTGCGGCGGCGATCAACGGTCTGGCATCCCTGATCTTTCCGCTGCGACGACTGGCGCAGGGGCAGTCCTGGCGACAGGTCAGCGATTCGTGCATGGCCAACGCCGGCATGATGTCGTTGCTGGTCCTTGCCAGCGGGTCGCTGTATCAGTGGGCCGGCGGCGAGGTCCCGTTGCTCGGCGTGAGCGCAGCCAACCTGCCGGCCCTGTTCCTGATGGGGGTCTGTCTGCACAGCCTGAATGAGCTCTGCATGGCCGGTTTCATGTACCTGCGCACGGGCAGGGCGGGGCTGTCGATGGACGTGTTCGGCTATGCGGTAGAGCTGTTCGGCATCGTCATGGGTGTGCTGGTAGCCGCGGTGCTGCCGGTGCTGCCGCAGGTCGAGTTCGTGCTGCTGATGATCGTGATGGCGGTCGGCATGGTGGTGTTGCGCGAGCTGGCGGAGCTGCGCATGTCGCTGTCCGACAAGGTGGCCCAGCGCACGCAGGAACTGGAAGAAAAGACCGCCGCGCTGAATGATCTGGCGCGGCGGGACTCGCTGACGGAACTGCTGAACCGGCGGGCGATGGATGCGTGGCTGGAAGATGTTTTCGCGTGCACGGATGCGCCCCGACTGACGGTCGCCCTGCTGGACATTGACCATTTCAAGTCGGTCAATGATGAGCATTCCCATGCGCTTGGTGACGCGGTGCTGTGTGAGGTGGCACGGCTGATTGGCGGGGCGCTGGAGCCCAGCGATGTGGCCGCGCGGTTTGGCGGCGACGAGTTCCTGCTGGCCTTTGCCCATGCCGATGCAGCCAGCGTGGCCCGGCGCTGCAAGGGGCTCATCATCGCCTTGCGCGAGCAGGGCTGGGGGGCAGAAAGCCCGGAACTGCGAGTGACCGCGAGCATGGGGGCGGCCACCCGTGAAGATGGCGATACACCGCGGCAGCTGATTGCCCGGGCCGACCGGCGCCTGTACGCCGCCAAGCAATCCGGCCGCAACCGGCTCTGTTTCGATACCTGACAGCCGGGTGCTGAACGGGGTGGTGCGGCCGGGGGATGCTAGTCCGGTGTGTCGGTGCCCAGCGCTGCGCGGAAGGAATCGGCGAGTGAGCGCGGGAATACGCTGTGGCTGAAGTCGTCCAGTTTCTTCCAGTCGGCATCAAGCTGTTCGGCAGCGTTGTCGACACCACCCAGCCGCAGACCGGCGCCACGCGCCAGTTCGACCCGCGCCACCCAGCCGCCACCGATCTCAAACAGACCGCCGCTTTCTTCGCTGTGCGTCGCACACAGGCGCGCAACCAGGGGCGACACCATGGCAGGGTCGAGCTGGCTGAGTACCTCTTCGCCGGCGATGCTGGCCAGCATCTGTGACCCGGCGAGCGGAGCGATGGCATTGACCAGGATGTTGTACTTGCGCCCTTCGGCAGCGAGGGTGCGGGTGAGCCCGACCAGGCCCATTTTTGCGGCGCTGTAGTTGGCCTGACCGAAATTACCGTACAACCCCGAGGCGGAGCTGGTGTTGACGATGCGACCAAAGCCCGCCTCGCGCATGTGTGGCCATGCGGCATGGGTGAGGGTGAAGGCTGCACGCAGGTGGATATCCATCACCACATCCCAGTCCTGCGCGCTCATCTTGAGGAAACTTCTGTCGCGCAGAATACCTGCGTTGTTGATCAGCAGATCAATGCGACCGAACTGCTCCAGCGTGGTGCGAACGATCTGTTCGCCGTCGGTGACCGAGTCGGTATTGGCGGCGGCCTTTCCGCCCTGCGCGGTGATCTCGGCAACAACGCTACGCGCCGCCTCGGGGCTGATGTCGTTGACGAGCACGGTAGCGCCGCGCCGCGCCAGCTCCAGGCTGTGCGCGCGTCCCAGGCCGCCGCCGCCGCCGGTGACAATGGCCACGCGCTGATCGAAGCGGATCGGCGCGCTCACAGGGTGGCCCCGGTCTGCCAGGAGCGGGTCGCAAAGCGTTCCCGCAGTTTCAGTTTCTGGAATTTTCCGGTGGAGGTCTTGGGCACTTCGTCGATGAACTCGTAGGCATCCGGGAGCCACCACTTTGCCACCTTCTGCTGCAGGTGCGTGGTCAGTTCTTCCGCGCTCACACGGTGACCAGGTTTGAGCACGACGCAGGCCAGCGGGCGCTCGGTCCATTTTTCATGGGGGAGGGCAATGACCGCGGCTTCGGCCACAGCAGGGTGGGCCATGATCTCGTTCTCCAGTTCCACCGAGCTGATCCATTCCCCGCCGGACTTGATCAGATCCTTGGTGCGGTCGGTGATGTGGATGTAGCTGTCGGCCGTCATGGTGGCCACATCGCCGGTACGCAGCCAGCCATCCTCGGTAAAGCTGTCGCCGGCATCCGGACGCTGGTAGTACGCGCCGGTGATCCACGGCCCGCGCACCTGCAACTCGCCGGTGGATTCGCCGTCCCACGGCTGAGGGCCGTTGTCGCCAATGATGCGCACATCGACCATCGGGACGGGCAGCCCGGCCTGCGCGCGGTACCAGTGCCGGGTATCGGCATCCTCGTCGTCAAGCTCCGGGCGTAGCTGGGCAATGCTGCAGATGGGGGAGGTTTCGGTCATGCCCCAGGCGGCAATCACCTGCAGGTCATGGCGGGCAAAGGCCTTGACCAGCGAGGGCGGCGTGGCCGCGCCGCCAACGATCATGCGCATGCCGGGCTGCAGTTTCCAGCGGCCCGGGTGGGCTTCGAGCTCTTCCAGTATCCGCAGCCAGATCGTCGGTACGCCGGCGGTAACGGTCACACCGGTGCGGGCATACAGGTCGAGCAGGCTTTCGGCATCCAGATGCGGGCCGGGCAGGACCTGCCGGGTGCCCATCATGGTTGCTGCATAGGGCATGCCCCAGGCCATGGCGTGGAACATCGGCACCACGGGCAGGCAGGTATCACGCACCGACAGGTTGCCTGCATCCGGCAGCGAGAACCCCAGCGCGTGGAGCGTGGATGAACGCTGCCCGTAGAGCACGCCCTTGGGCCGGCCGGTGGTCCCCGAGGTGTAGCACATGCCAGCGGCCCAGCTTTCCTGGATTTCCGGCAGCGCAGTGCCCTGCGGGGCCTGCGCCAGGAAGGTCTCGTAGTCTTCGTGGGGATGGGCGCTGTCGCTGGCATTGAACACGATGATGCGCTCGAAAGTCACCGCATCGCGAAACTCTTCCAGCAGCGGAAGCAGGATGTCGTCCACGATCAGGAAGCGGTCTTCGGCGTGTTGGGCGATATAGGCGATGTCCTCGGGGTGCAGGCGCAGGTTCAGCGTGTGCAACACGGCTCCCGCCGCCGGAATGCCGAAGTAGCATTCCAGGTGCGCGTAGTGGTTCCACATCAGCGTGGCGACCCGGTCACCGGGCCGGATGCCGGCGTCAACCAGCGCACGTGCCAGTGCCAGTGAGCGGGTGTACATCTCGCCGTTGGTGTATCGGTGCAGCGACTTGTCCGGCAGGCTGCTGATGATTTCGACATCGCGGAACACGGTGCCGGCGCGCTCGAGGATGCGGTTCAACGTCAAAGGGACGTCCATGATGGTGCTGTTCAGCATGGGGGTTTCCTCAGAATTCCTGGCGGAACTGCAGGTAGAAAAGGCGGGGTGGGCGCTGGCTGCCGACGACCACGTTCTCGAAGATGTCGCCATAACGCACATGGGTCACGGTGTTGGTCAGGTTTTCACCCAGCAACCGCACCGACCAGCCACGCGCCGCGTTCCTGATGCCGATGTCGGCCTTGTAGCGGGTGTATGCGTCCTGGCGTTTTTTCTCCTCCAGGTCCACGTCGAGGATCTGGTCGGACTCATATTCGACCAGGGTGCCGGCGGTGAAGGTCAGGTCCCGCCCGAGTCGACCGATACCGGGCAGGTCGGTGAAGGGAATGTTCAGCCGCAACGACAATGTGGCGGAAATTTCCGGCGCGAACGGGAAGGGGCGGCCGCTCTGGTCGCAGCGGGGATTGCCGTCACCGTCCGTGTCCTTGTTGCTGTTGCCGGCCGGGCACTCGCCATCGACGAACTTGATGAACTCGGTATCCAGAAAGCCCAGGCTCCCGGCGACCGTCAGC
>JBFHON010000250.1:0-4628 GCA_041593295.1 Oceanococcaceae bacterium
ATCGAAGTCGCAGTTCAGCATGCTTTGAATGGCGCGCAGCCCGCCAAACACTTCATCCATCCGTGCCGAGTGGAAAGGCTCGGGGTTGAGGTCATGGGTTCCGCCGTGGTCCCGCAAATTGAACCGCACCACCTGCCAGCCCCGCTCGTACAGATGGCAGGCCAGGCTGTGCAGGTAAATCGATTCATGTGACCCCTCCCAGCCGTGCACCAGCACGATCGTCGGGGCAGTGACATTGTCGGCTTGTGCGGACACATGGCAGGTCAGGCGTACGCCATCGCCGGCATCCAGTGTATGGGCCGTGCTGTTGCTCTCCAGCCCGGGTACACGCCGGTTATTCAGCCAGCGTCGCAGCTTGAAGCTGGCGAGAAAGCTTTGTACGAATGCGCTGCGCATGCCGGGCTGCGGCGTGCATTGCAGCCCGGGGGGGCGGGACTCAGTCAACGATGCGGCCAAGGATTTGTTCATACAGCGAGCATAGCGTTTCCAGTTCGCTGATATTGACGTGCTCATTGACCTTGTGGATGCTGCGGGCAACCGGACCCAGCTCGATGACCTGACAGCCCAGTGGCGCCAGAAAGCGTCCGTCCGAGGTGCCACCGCCGGTGAATTCTTCCGCAGGCTGTTCCCGGTGTGCCGCAAGTACGGCGGCCGTAATGTCCCGCAGGCGGCCGGGTGGGGTGTAGTAGGGCTCGCCCGAATGACTCCACTCCGCTTCATAGCGCAGGCCGGCGGTGTCCAGCGCTGTGGTGACCGCTTCACGCAGCTGCTCTGCGGTGACGGCGGGTGAGTAGCGAAAGTTGAACATCAGGTCGGCATGGCCGGGTATGACGTTGCTGACGCCGGTTCCACTGTGCCAGTTGCTGATCTGCAGGCTGGTGGGCGGAAAGTCGTCCGTACCCTGGTCCCATTGTCGTGCGGTCAGCTCGGCAAATACCGGGAGGGCGCGGTGAATCGGATTTTCCGCCCGCTCGGGGTAGGCAACATGCCCCTGGATGCCGAGCACTTTCAGCGCGCAGCCCAGCGAACCGCGTCGGCCAATGATGAAGCGGTCACCAACGTGGTCCACGGCGGTCGCTTCACCAACGATCACGTAGTCGGGCCGGATGTTCCGGCTGCGCAGTACCTCGGCGACGTGGCGGGTGCCGTGCCGGCAGGGGCCTTCTTCGTCACTGGTCAGCAGGAACGCCAGTCGGCCGGGGTAGTCCGGGTTCGCGTGCAGCAGTTTTTCCACCGCGACCAGCATCGCGGAAATTCCCGACTTCATGTCGGCTGCGCCACGTCCATAGAGCATGCCGTCGCGTACTGTCGGGACGAAAGGGTCGGACGCCCAGGCTTCGCGGGGGCCGGGTGGCACCACATCGGTGTGCCCGGCGAAGACTGTCAGTGGACCCTGAGAGCCCCAGGTGGCCCACAGGTTGGTCACGCCTTCGTGGTCCATGCGCTCGCAGGTGAACCCGACGGCCTGCAGGCGGTCGGCCAGCAGTTCGGTGCAGCCGGCGTCTTCGGGCGTTACCGAAGGGCGGCGGATCAGTTCCTCGAGCAGGCCGAGCGTGGCGCTCACGCTTCGGCCGCCTCGCGCAGCAGATCATTGATGCCCACTTTGCCGCGGGTGCGCTCGTCCACCTTCTTGACGATGACCGCGCAGTTCAGGTTGTAGGTGCCGCCCGGGCCATTTTTGGGCAGTGAGCCGGCAACCACGACCGAACCGGCCGGGACACGGCCGTAGACGATCTCCCCGGTGTCACGGTCGAAGATTGGCGTGCTCTGGCTGATGAAGACGCCCATGGAAATGACGCTGCCGCGTTCAACGATGACGCCTTCGACGATTTCCGAACGTGCGCCGATGAAGCAGTCGTCCTCGATGATGGTCGGGGTGGCCTGCAGCGGTTCGAGCACGCCGCCAATGCCAACGCCGCCCGACAGATGCACGTTCTTGCCGATCTGTGCACAGGAGCCCACGGTGGCCCAGGTGTCGACCATGCTGCCGCTGTCCACGTAGGCGCCGATATTGACGTAACTGGGCATCAGCACGACATTGGGTGCAATGTAGGCGCCGCGACGGACCATGGCCGGAGGGACAACACGGGCACCTTGCTCGGCAAAGCGGGCAGCATCCCAGCCATCGAACTTGCTGGCGACCTTGTCGAAATAGCGGGTGTTCCCGCCATCGATGACGGCATTGTCATTGAGCCGGAAGGAGAGCAGAACGGCCTTCTTGGCCCATTCATTGACCTGCCAGCCATCCGCGACCGGTTCGGCAACCCGCAGGGTGCCGTTGTCGATTTCCGCCAGAGCCGTGTTGACCGCTTCGCGGACGTCGGCAGGGGCATTGGTCGGGCTCAGTGCGGAGGCATCGGCAAAGGCGGCATTGATCAGGTTTTCAAGATCGGACAAGACGGAAAACTCCCTTGATATTGGTTCCGTGAAAATTTCTAACGGGTTCAGCTTTGCGACAGGGCGCTGACGAGGTCGTCGCGCAGGCTGTGGAAGAGTGCGGTGTCGCTCAGCGGTTTGCCGCTGCTGTCGGTGAAATGGAAGATGTCTTCTGCGCGCTCGCCTATGGTGCCGACCTTGGCGGATTTCAGGTTCAGCCGGTGCTTGCGCAGAACCTCCCCGACGCGGGAGAGCAGGCCCGGGCGGTCGTTGGTCACCAGTTCCATGATCGAGTAGCGGTTCTTTGGGTCGTTGCGGAAGAAGATCTGCGTCGGGGTATCGAAATGCCGCTCCCGGATGCTCAGACGGCGTGTGACCCGGGTGTCGACGTTTTCCGGGTCGTTCAGGGCGTTGAGCAACGAGATGCGGATTTCCTCGCGTCGGCCCGGGTCGGTGATGTCCGTGCCATCGGGTTCGCTGATGGCATAGCTGTCAGCGGTCCAGCCATCCTGGGTGCTGGAGATGCGGGCATCGAGAATGTTGCAGTTCATCCGCGCCAGTACCGCAGTGGTGACAGCAAACATGCCGGATACGTCTGGCGAGTGGATAAAGACCATGACGCCGCGCTGGGGAATGGTGCGCACGGCAACCCGGGTCGTACCATCGGCGTGGTTCAGGATGCTGCACTGCCAGGCCAGTTCTTCGGCGGTGTAGCGCAGCATGTGTTCGGGGTCGAAGCGGTTGAAGATGTCGTCAACCTGGCGGTCGGACAGCCCCAGCTCCACGCACAGCATTTCCGCTTCGCGGCGCTTGCGGGCGATCAGGTCGGCTTCCTTCGCCGGTTCGCCCTCGATGATGGAACGCTTGGCAGCAAGGTAGAGGCTGCGCAGCAACCCGGCCTTGAACCCGTTCCACAACTTGGGGTTGGTGGCGCGGATGTCGCAGACGGTCAGCAGGTAGAGATACTGCAGGTGGCTGAGGCTTTCCACCTTGGCGACAAAGTTGTTGATGACATCCGGGTCGGACACGTCTTCGCGCTGCGCGGTAAGGCTCATCAGCAAGTGGTTGCGTACGAGCCAGGAAACCGTGTGCTGGTCAGCGGTGGACAGCCCGTGTTCGCGGCAGAAGGTCACGGCGTCATCCGAGCCCAGTTCGGAGTGATCGCCGCCGCGGCCCTTGGCGATGTCATGGAACAGGCCGGCCAGGATCAGCAATTCCGGACGGGGGAGTTCCTGATACAGCTCGGAAAAATCCGGAAATTCGTGGCGGAATTCATCCAGCGCCAGACGGCGGATGTTGCGCACGACGAACATGGTGTGCTCGTCCACCGTCAACTGGTGGAACAGGTCGTACTGCATGCGGCCGATCACCCGGCCAAAGGCAGGCAGGTAACGGCCCAGGATGCCGTAGCGATTCATCCGCCGGAGCATGTGTGTCACGCCGCGTTCCGCACGAATGATGTTGATGAACAGGGCGCGGGCATCCTGGCGGCTGCGGAAGCCGGCGTCGATCAGATTGCGATCCCGCCGCAGCAGGCGCAGCGTGCCCGCCGACAGGCCTTCGACTTCGTGCTGGTGTTCGCAGCGGTTCCACACCTTGAAGACGCGGATCAGTTGCAGCGGTTCATTGCGGAAAATGTCGTCGTCACGGACGCTGAGGTAGCCGCCTACCAGGACGAAGTGTTCGTCGATCGGCACTTCCTGCGCCGGCTCCTCCTGGATCTGCTCCTGGAACAGCTGTACGAAGATGTCATTCAGGACCGAAAGCATCTTGATCGTGCGGTAGTACAGCTGCATGAACTGTTCGACGGCGAGGTTGGAGCTCTGGTCCGCGTAGCCATACAGCTCGGCGATCCGGACCTGGTGGTCGAACAGCAGGCGGTCCTCACGGCGCCCGGTCAGCATGTGCAGCGCGAAACGCACGCGCCAGAGCTGGTTGCGGCCATTGCGCAGGTCACTGACTTCGGTGGCGCTGAGCAGGCCGCGATTGGCCAGGTCTTCCAGCCGCCCGGTCCCGTGCAGGCGCTGGGTCAGCCAGAGGATCGTCTGCAGGTCACGCAGGCCGCCGGGGCCTTCCTTGACGTTGGGTTCGAGCTTGTATGCCGTTTCGTCGAAGCGGGCATAGCGAGCCCGTTGCTCCTGGCGCTTGGCCTCGAAGAAGGCCCGTGCCGGCCAGCATTTGTCGGGGCCGACGGCCGCACTCAGGGCTTCGGCGAGGCGGCTATCGCCGCACAGGTACCGTGCCTCCATCAG
>JBFHON010000251.1:0-4612 GCA_041593295.1 Oceanococcaceae bacterium
AGGATTTCATCCTGCCACTGCACCAGCGCATCCACTGTCACGAAAACCGGCGGATACGGCGTTCCCTCCCATTCTTTCTGGAAACGGTCCACGGCGCGGGCCTCCGCCAGGATGCCGGCATAGGCCGACGTGCTGCAGAAGCGGTGCAACCAGTGCCGAACACCCTCGGGCAGCGCTGGAGCCAGTACATCCTCAAGCAGGTCCCGCACCTTGCTATGGGCGCTGGCCAGCAAGGCTTCGCGGATCGGTGTCGCCGACAGGCCTTCATGGTTCGGCAGTTCGGCGTACTCCCAGCCGGGGAAGAGTTTCAGGTAATAGGAACTCGCATCCTTGGTGTGCCCGTACAGACAGATGTCGGTCGCTTCGGAGGCATGGCCGGCAACCACCTTGCGCACCAGCTCCACCCATTCCCCATCGGAGTAATACACATCCGGGATGCCGCAAATACGCACCCGCTCCTGCAGCGAATCGGGTAGCGCGGCCCGAATCATTTCCTCGCGCTCGGCAAAGGTCCACGGGTTGCGCAGGTTGCGCGCGGCAAAGCAGGAGCCGACGATGATCAGCACCGAGTCCACCTGCTCCAGCACGCGATGCACGAGATATTCGTGCCCGTTGTGGAAAGGCTGGAAACGTCCGATGAGAACGCCGCATCGGTGCGGTACGGAAGCAATGGTCATGGTGTGAACATTGTCCGGGTTTCAGCGCCCTCGCGTATAGTCCCGGACGGACAAAAATGCCTTGAGGAGAACAACGGCCATGGCCGACTACGACCCGACATTCGCGACCAAGCGACGCGTCAAAGCCATCCCGCCGGAACAGTGTGATGCCGTCATCGTTGGCGCCGGCCTCGGCGGGCTGATGACCGGTGCGCGTCTGGCCCAGGCCGGGCAGAAAGTCGCCGTGTTCGACCAGCACTACGTGGCTGGCGGCTGCTGCACCATGTTCTCCCGGGGTGGCCCCCGCCACCGTCGCAACTTCGACATCGGGCTGCACTACATCGGTGACTGCGGTGACGATGGCCAGATTCCCCAGGTACTGGCCGAGGTCGGCGTCAAGCTGGATTACGTCCCGCTGGACCCTGATGGCTTCGACACCCTGGTCTTTCCGGAGCTGACCTTCCCGATCCCCGTGGGCTGGGATCGCTACCGGGAACGCCTGATGGAACACTTTCCCCGGGAAAAACGCGGGATTGATCGCTACCTGCGCTTCCTGCGCGAAGTCGATTTCATGCAGCAGGCCATGGCTCGCCGCAAGCCCGGCCTGCGGCTGGCCTGGGATGCGGTCACCCATGCCCGTCTCGCCGGCCGCTATGTAAACGGCACGCTGAAAGACCTGCTCGACACCTGCACCGACGACCCGCTGCTGCGGGCCGTGATTGCCGGCCAGAGTGGCGATTATGGTTTGCCACCCAGCCAGGTCAGCGCGGCGCTGCATGCCGGGCTGGTCAACCACTATTTCAAGGGGGCGTACTACCCGCTTGGCGGCGGCCAGACGATTGCCGACCAGCTCGCGCAGACCATCGAGGACAACGGCGGCAGCGTGCACCTGCGTCGCGGCATCGAACACATCATGGTCGAGAATGGCCGCGCAACCGGTGTCCGTACGGAAACCTACAAAGGTGCGCAATACGAGGTGCGGGCCCCGCGGGTCATCTCCAACGCGGACATGCAGCTCACGCTGCAGCACCTGATGGACGAGAGTGATCTGGACGAGCGCTGGAGCCAGCGCAAGGACAACCTGAAGATGGCGGCAGCCCTGTTTATCTGCTGTCTGAACGTCAAGGGCGACATGCGGCAGCGCGGCATGCGCAATGCCAACTACTGGCAGTTTGACGGCACCGACATGGAAGGCTTTTACGCCGCCCGCGACCTGAACCCCCGCGGCTGCTACATCACCGCCGCCACCCTCAAGGACCCGGATACCCCGCACCATGCCCCGGCCGGTGAGGACTCGGTCGAGGTGATGACGGTACTCCCCGGTGATGCCCGCAGCTGGGGCGTGGATGTGGACGGCGTCGAAAACTGGAAGTACAAGAAATCCGCGGTCTACCAGGGCCACAAGCAGCGCATCGAAGACAATCTCATTGCCCGTCTGGATGCCCTGTTTCCCGGTGCCGCCGAAAACGTCACCTTCCGCGAGTCCGCCACCCCGATGACACATACGCGGTTTACCCGGGCCACCGACGGCACCGGCTACGGCATCGCCTGCACGCCCGATCAGTTCATGCAGCACCGCCCCGGTTACCGGGGCCCGGTGCAGGGCCTGTACTTCACGGGCGCCTCCACCCGCTCCGGCCACGGTGTGCTGGGCAGCCTGTTATCCGGCAAGGCCTGCGCCAAGGCCGTACTCCGTGATGCCGCCTGACAGCACCGTCATCAGCGGCGGCTGCCGCTGCGGAAGCGTGCGCTACCGGGCCCGCGAAGCCCCGTTGCACAGCATGAGCTGCCATTGCCAGAGCTGCCGCCGCAGTGCCGGTGCCCCGCTGGTGCCCTGGGTAACCTTCCGCGCAAACTGTGTGGAGTTCCACGGCATACGCCGCATCTACCCTTCCTCGCCGGGTGTGGAACGCAGTTTTTGCCCGGCCTGCGGGACACCGCTCAGTTATACCCATGCTGACCGCCCCGAGCACATCGACGTCCTGACCTGCACGCTGGATACGCCGGAAGCCTACCCCCCGCAGAATGACTCCTGGCTGGAAGACGATTTGCCGTGGATGCGCGCGGAGGTGGCTGCAACACGCCCCGGCTACCGGCAGTTCCGTACCGACGGACCACCTGGAGAATCTGATGACTGATCTCGCCCTCACCTGCCGTTGCGGTGCGCTGCAAGGCTCCATCGCCGATATCGAACACCGCAGCGGGGAACGCGTGCGGTGCTTCTGCCGAGACTGCCAGAGCTATGCCCATCACCTGGGTGCGGCAGATGTCGCCCTCGACCCGCACGGCGGAACCGGCATGTACCTGACCACGCCGCGCGGTCTGAGTTTTCACCGCGGCCAGCAGCACCTGGCCTGCCTGCAGCTCAGCCCCAAAGGCCCGCTGCGCTGGTATGCACAGTGCTGCAACACACCCCTTGCCAATGTCATCCGCAACCCCGGGCAACCTTTTGTGAGCGTGTCGCTGGCGGCCATCCAGGGCGACATTGAAAAAACACTGGGCAGCCGCGAAACCGGCATCATGGCCCGTGACGCCCGGGGCACTCCCTCAGGTGCAAAGCTGCACGACGGCATGTCTCCGGCCGCGGGCATGCGCGCGGTGCTGCGACTGCTCCGCGGGCGACTTCTCGGCCACCATCGCACCACCCCGTTTTTCAAGCCCGACGGTAGCCCGGTGGCAACGCCGCGCATCCTCAGCCGCGAAGAACGCGCCGCCGTCCTGAAGCAGGCCGGTTTCCCGCGCCCGGGGTCCTGAGAGGGCTCGCATGATCGAGCCGCAGTGGATCATCGCCTTTCTGGCGCTGGGCACCCTCGTCGGCTTCATGGCCGGCCTGCTGGGTATCGGTGGCGGCGGCATCATGGTGCCGCTGCTGACAACCATCTTCCTGATGCAGGGTCTGCCTCTGGAGACCGTCGTTCATCTGGCGCTGGGCACCTCGATGGCATCGATCGTCGTCACATCCTTTTCCAGCATGCGCGCACACCATGCACAGGGCGGCGTGCTGTGGCCGGTCGTCAGGGCCATGGCTCCCGGCATCCTCATCGGCACCTTCGCTGCCACCTTTCTGGCCGCGAACGCCAAATCAGCCCATCTGGCAATCATCTTCGCTGCCTTTATGGCCTATGTGTCCTATCAGATGTTTGCCGGCCGCAAACCCCGGCCGGGACGGACACTGATCGGTAGCGGCGGACTGATCGCCGCCGGCGGCGCTATCGGCGGGGTTTCGGCCCTGGTGTCCATCGGCGGCGGCTCGCTGACGGTGCCGTTTCTGATCTGGCAGAACGTGGACGTCAAAAAAGCCATTGGCACCTCGGCCGCTATCGGGCTCCCCATTTCGCTGGCGGGTACCGCGGGCTATGCGATCAACGGCTTGCATCACGCTGCCGGCACGCCCAACACCCTGGGCTTCGTCCACCTTCCGGCCGTGCTGCTGATTTCGCTGACCAGCTTTTTCATGGCACCGGTCGGGGCCCGGCTGTCCCATCGCCTGCCGATTTCCGCACTGAAAAAGGCATTCGCCCTGCTGCTGATCCTGCTCAGCCTGAAGATGCTCAGCGCGGTGCTCTGAACCGCGTCCCTCCGGGGCACGCCCTGCTGGCGACAGCACCGGAATTGGCCAGCTACACAGATCGATTGGCCAACTCAAAAGCATGGAGGGTGAGCACTTCAGCCAACCTTCAGGTCAGCGCCTGAAGCCGACCCGGCAGGCCATCCTCAAGAATGCCCGTTAGGTGCCTATAGCGGGCCTACAGGCGATGGCGAGGGTCCAAAAAAAGCATCGTGCAATCGGTCGATCTGGTGCATGCGTTCATGAAGTATCGTCACGATACCGATATTTCCGTTTGACAGCCGACGCCAATAGACGAAGTGCTTCTCGTAACGATAGAAGAATCCCTGCACACCAAACTCGGCTGGAACCGGGTGAGAAATAACACCGCGACTCTCGATCATGTCGA
>JBFHON010000252.1:0-4527 GCA_041593295.1 Oceanococcaceae bacterium
CAGGTAGTCGTTTACCTTATCCGCTTCAACGTCTGACTTCAGGTTCAGGTTCAGGATCGCCATAGACACGTTCGGAGTCGGAACGCGGATAGCGTTACCGCTCAGCTTGCCCTTCAGCTCCGGCAGGGCCTTGGCAACAGCCTTGGCAGCACCGGTTTCGGTGATAACCATGTTCAGGGCCGCACTACGACCACGACGGCTACCCTTGTGGTAGTTGTCGATCAGGTTCTGGTCGTTGGTGTAGGAGTGAACTGTCTCGACGTGGCCGTCTTCGATGCCATATTCGTCGTTGATGGCCTTCAGCACCGGGGTAATGGCATTGGTGGTACAGGATGCTGCCGACAGGATCTTGTCCTCGTCAGTGATCCAGTCGTTGTTGATGCCATAAACGATGTTCTTGATGTCGCCCTTGCCCGGCGCGGTCAGGATGACGCGGCTGACACCCTTGGATTTCAGGTGCAGGCCCAGGCCTTCTTCGTCACGCCACTTACCGGTGTTGTCGATCACGATGGCATTGTTGATACCGTACTCGGTGTAGTCCACCTTGTCCGGGCCGTCGGAATAGATCACCTTGATAAAATTACCGTTGGCGATCAGTGCCGAGTTTTCCTCATCAACGGTGATGGTGCCGTCAAACGGTCCATGCACGGAATCCCGACGCAGCAGGCTGGCACGCTTTTCCAGATCGTTGTCGGCGCCGCCCTGGCGAACCACGATGGCACGCAGGCGCAGGTTGTTACCACCGCCGGCCTTTTCGATCAGGATACGGGCCAGCAGACGACCGATACGGCCGAAGCCGTAGAGCACGATATCCTTGGTGCCGCCATTGGCGTTTTCTTCAGACTGCGCGGCATACTGCCCGACGATGGGGCCGATTTCACGCTTCAGGAACTCGGTCAGGTCGCCACCTTCGGCCTTGAACTTGACCGCCAGCTTGCCGATGTCAACATGAGCCCGCCCCAGGTCGAGTTCATCCATGGCCTGCAGGATCGGCAGGGTGTCATGAACGGACAGCTCGCTGTCCTCGACCTGACGAACAAACCGGTGCGCACGGATAATATCGATAACCGACTGGTTGATGATGGCGCGACCATAAACAGAAGTAACAACGTTGTTCTTCCGGTAGAGGCGACCGATAAGCGGAATCATGGCTTCCGCAGTGGATTCTCTGTCCGTCCAGTTAGACAGGTGCTGGTTGATCTGTTCGTGACTCACGCTTGAACCTCTGCAGTTGGCTCTGGGAATTTTGGGCGCATATTATCCAACGTAAAGCACGGGATCGCAAATACAGACGCCCCCTCCGTTCGTAGACACCGGCTTATCTGACGACATGGTAATACCGCGGCCATCATTTCCGGCCCGGGACAGCGCCATGACAGCGTCACAGCCGACCGGTAGAATAGCCGACCTCCCCGTCTCCGGACCCCTAACGCAGGAGAGCACTGACAGCCATGACCCAAGGCGCACCAACCCGCCAGCCCGCAACGGTGCTGCTGGCCCCGTCGTTCCCCGGCACCGCTCCGGACCACCGCATCTGGGGCCAGTTACACGGCAGCAGCGACGCCCTCGCCATTTGCGAGAGTACCCGCCAGCACCCGGGATTGACCCTGGTTGTCACCCGCAGCACCGATGAAGCCATCCGCCTGGAGCAGGCCATGCGCTTCTACCTGGGGCTGCCGGCGGAAGAAGATGGCCCGGCCATCAGTGCCGACGGCCTGGAACTGCTGTCGCTGCCGGACTGGGAAACCCTGCCCTATGACCTGTTTTCACCACACCAGGACATTACTTCGCGGCGAATCCGCACCCTGCACCGGTTACCCGCCACCCGCCACGGCGTGCTGGTGGTGCCGGCGCGGACGCTGATGCACCGGCTGC
This sequence comes from Oceanococcaceae bacterium, assembly GCA_041593295.1. Classification (GTDB taxonomy): domain Bacteria; phylum Pseudomonadota; class Gammaproteobacteria; order Nevskiales; family Oceanococcaceae; genus MS8. The sequence continues at coordinate 1,876 of JBFHON010000252.1, forward strand.
CTCCGGTGAGTTATCTGCAGGGCAACACCCTGTTACTGGAAACCGGCCAGGCCCTGGACATCGACAGCTGGCGCATGCATCTGGAAGCCGCTGGCTACCGTCATGCAGAGAATGTTTACGAGCACGGGGAATACGCCGTGCGGGGAGCGATTCTTGACATCTACCCCATGGGTGCCACGCTGCCCTATCGCATCGACCTGTTCGATGACGAAATAGAAACCCTGCGCACCTTCGATCCGGAGACCCAGCGCTCCATTGATCGGATCGAACGCATCGAACTGCTGCCCGCCAACGAATTCCCCTGGCACAAGGAAGCCCGCTCCGGCTTCCGTAACCGCTGGTTCGAACAGTTCCCCAATGCAGACAAAGATGCTCCGGTCTACCAGGACGTGAGCCACGGCATAACTCCACCGGGTATCGAGTACTACCTGCCGCTGTTTTTCGACGACACCGCCACCCTGTTCGATTATCTGCCGGCAACAACCCACGTGGTCACCGCTGCCGGCCTTAACGACGCCGTCGAACTGTTCGATGCCGATACCCGGGCCCGCTACGAGGAGCGACGCCATGACCGCCTGCGGCCCATCCTGCCGCCGGCCAGGCTATTTCTCCAGCAGGACGAACTGTTCGGCCAGCTCAAGCGCTTTCCGCGGGTCACCACCACCGCCGAAACCGCCAGTTCCGCGGGCGCCGTCAATTGTGCCACCGGCCAGCTGCCAGATGTTGCGATGGATGGCCGGGCCGCCGATCCGGCTGCGCGCCTCAAGCGCTTTCTCAACGAGTTCGGCGGCCGGGTGCTGATCTGCGCCGAGTCGTCCGGTCGTCGCGAGGCACTGCTTGAAAACCTGGCCGACCACAAGCTCCTGCCCCACACCTTCGACAGCTGGCACGCCTTCCTGGCCGACACCGACTGCTCACTTGGCATCACCATCGCGCCCATGGAACAGGGCCTGCTGCTGCCCGACCAGCACCTGGCGCTGATTACCGAAACGGCGCTGTTTGGTGAGCGGGTTCTGCAACGGCGCCGGCGGGAGAAGCCCACCGAAGTGGACGATTCCGGCTATCGCGACCTGTCCGAGCTGCGGATTGGTGCTCCAGTGGTGCATATTGACCACGGCGTGGGCCGCTACCAGGGTCTGGAAACCATCACCGTGGAAGGTGAAGCGAGTGAATTCCTGATGCTGGAATATGCCGGCGGCGCCAAGCTCTACGTGCCGGTCTCCAGCCTCCACCTGATTTCCCGTTACGCCGGTTCGGACCTGGAGCACGCCCCGCTGCACAAGCTCGGCACCGACCGCTGGAGCAACGCCAAGCAGAAGGCCCTGGAGAAGATCCGCGACACCGCGGCGGAGCTGCTGGACGTCTACGCCCGCCGCGAGGCAAAGAAGGGATTTGCCTTTGACGACCCGAAAGAGGCCTATCGCGCCTTCGCCGCGGGCTTCCCGTTCGAGGAAACCGCCGACCAGGAGGCCGCGATCGAGGCGGTTTTCGATGACATGACCAGCGACCGCCCGATGGACAGGCTAGTGTGTGGCGACGTCGGCTTCGGCAAGACCGAAGTGGCCATGCGCGCTGCATTCCTCGCATCCTGGTCCGGCAAACAGGTCGCGGTACTGGTGCCCACGACCCTGCTTGCCCAGCAGCACTATGAGTCCTTCCGCGACCGGTTCTCCGATACCCCGGTCACGGTCGAGCTGCTGAGCCGGTTCCGCAGCACCAGCCAGAGCAACAAGACCCTGGCCAATATCGAAAGCGGCAAGGCCGATATCGTCATTGGTACCCACAAACTGCTGCAGGGGGACATCCGCTTCAAGAACCTGGGCCTGGTGATCATTGACGAAGAGCACCGCTTCGGCGTCCAGCAAAAGGAACGACTGAAAACCCTGCGGGCCGAGGTCGACATGCTGACACTGACCGCGACACCGATTCCGCGAACCCTCAACATGGCCATGGGACACCTGCGGGACCTGTCAATCATTGCCACGCCTCCGGCCCGCCGGCTGTCGGTCAAGACCTTCGTCCGCCAGCGCGACGACGCCATGGTCAAGGAAGCGATCCTGCGGGAGATCCTGCGGGGCGGCCAGGTGTATTTCCTGCACAACGACGTGGCGACAATCCAGAAGACCGCCGAGGACCTGCGCCGGCTGATTCCGGAAGCCCGGGTCGGGGTGGCCCACGGTCAGATGCGGGAGCGGGAACTGGAGCAGATCATGTCGGACTTCTACCACAAACGGTTCAATGTGCTGGTCTGCACCACCATTATCGAGACCGGCATCGACATTCCGAGCGCCAACACCATCATCATAGAGCGCGCCGACAAGTTCGGCCTGGCACAGCTGCATCAGCTGCGCGGCCGGGTCGGTCGCTCCCATCACCAGGCCTACGCCTACCTGCTGACGCCACCGCCCAAAACCATCACCGCCGATGCCAGAAAACGGCTCGACGCCATCTCCGAGGCCCAGGACCTGGGCGCCGGTTTCATGCTGGCCACCCACGACCTGGAAATCCGCGGTGCCGGTGAACTGCTTGGCGAGGAACAGAGCGGCCAGATCGAAAGCATCGGCTTCACCCTGTACATGCAACTGCTGGATGAAGCAGTCAAGGCTATCCGTGAGGGCCGCACCCCCACTGCCGACCTGCCCCTGAGCCACG
>JBFHON010000253.1:0-4496 GCA_041593295.1 Oceanococcaceae bacterium
CTGGTGGTGCTCAACCACCTGTGGGAGCTGGGGCTCGGTACGGACGAACTGTGCGGGCTGGGTCTGCGTCTCGGCGCGGATGTGCCGGTGTTCATTCACGGCCGCGCCTGTTTTGCGGAGGGGCGCGGCGAAAAAATGCGCGACGTGGCGCCGGACGAGGGCGCCGTCTGTGTGTTCCTGCCCGATGCGCACAGCAGCACGGCAGCCGTTTTCGCGCGCCCGGAAATGAAACGTAACCGCGCGCCAATTCCGCTGGAGGACTGGCCGCAGGCGGTGCAGACCGCGCACAACGATTGCGAGGCGGCCGCCGAGGCAGAAACCCCCGAACTTGGGAAAATTGCGGCACAATTACGCTCCGCAGCAGCATTTCACATGAGCGGTACCGGTGCAGCCTATTTTGCGCTTGCACCCGATCGTGAAAAATTGCGTACAATTGCGGGTCTAGTCGGAGCTGTTCCAGGCCGGGTTGTCACTTCATCGGTGACAAATCTGTCACCGCTGTACATGAAATTGTGTGCAGCTTCGTCGGCAGCGGGCTCTTGAGCAGCGCCGACAGTGTGAGTTCGACTGAGTAACTAGTTGGGGCGTAGCCAAGCGGTAAGGCAGCGGGTTTTGATCCCGCCATGCGCAGGTTCGAATCCTGCCGCCCCAGCCATCTCAATAACATTCTTTCAGCGTCACCTCCGTGGGAGCCCCCGTGCAGGAAATGTCTTTGATGCTGTTCAGTGGCAACGCCAACATGCCACTGTCCAGAGACATCGCCGAAGCGATGCAAACGCGACTCGGTAAAGCCACGGTCAGTTGTTTCTCTGATGGCGAGATCGCCGTCGAGATTGAAGAAAACGTTCGCGGTCGGGATGTGTTCGTCATTCAGCCCACCTGCGCGCCGACGAACAACAACCTCATGGAACTGCTGGCGATGATCGATGCGCTGCGTCGGGCCTCGGCGGGCCGCGTCACCGCAGTGATCCCCTATTTCGGTTACGCCCGGCAGGATCGCCGGGTGCGCAGTGCGCGGGTGCCGATTACCGCCAAGCTTGTCGCCGACATGATCACCATCGCCGGAGCCGACCGGGTGCTGACGGTGGATCTGCATGCCGAGCAGATTCAGGGCTTCTTCTCGGTGCCGGTCGACAACGTCTACGCGTCGCCGCTGCTGCTGTCCGACATCTGGAAGCAGAAATACCCGAACCTGCTGGTGGTGTCGCCGGACGTTGGTGGTGTGGTGCGCGCGCGTGCCGTCGCCAAGCGGCTGGAGGCCGACCTCGCCATCATCGACAAGCGTCGCCCGAAGGCCAACGTGGCCGAAGTCATGCACATCATCGGTGATGTCAGCGGCAAGACCTGCATCATCGTCGATGACCTGGTCGACACCGCCGGTACCCTGGCCCAGGCCGCCAAGGCACTGAAGGAACACGGTGCGCTGGCCGTGCATGCCTACGTGACCCACCCGGTGCTTTCCGGCGGGGCTCCGCAGAACCTGATGAACTCCGTGCTGGATTCGCTGGTCGTGACCGACACCATTCCGCTGTCCGAGCCCATCGTGGCCACGGGCAAGGTGCGGACCCTGTCGATCGCCAACATGCTGGCCGAAACCATCCGCCGGGTTTCCGAGGAAGAGTCCGTCAGTTCGCTCTACGTTGACTGAGTCGCTATAATGGCCGGCTGACCACGGCTCATCGTGGCAGCGTGCAGGGTCTGGTCGCGGTCCCTGCGATGAATTCCAACCCGATTATTGAAGCAGCCTCAACGGTTGCCGGAGCTTTTCCGATGACAGAAGATTTTATTGTCAATGCGCAGTTGCGCGACGTGCAGGGTAAGGGTGCGAGCCGCCGCCTGCGTCGTGCCAACCAGGTGCCCGCCATCATTTACGGTGGCCATGCCGAGCCTGTGAACCTTCAGCTGGAGCGTTTCGAGCTGGACAAGCACCTGGATCACGAGTCGTTCTACTCCCACGTGCTGACCATCAAGCTGCCCAGCGGCAGCGAGCAGGCCGTGCTGAAAGACGTCCAGCGTCACCCGTCCAAGCCGGTCATCCTGCACGTGGATTTCCAGCGCGTTGTCGCCGGTGAAGAGCTGAAGATGCATGTTCCGCTGCACTTCATCAACGAAGGCGGCAGCCCGGCGAAGAAGGCCGGCGGCGTCATCGAGCACCTGGCAAACGAAGTCGAAATCACCTGCTTGCCGAAGAACCTGCCCGAGTTCATCGAAGTGGACTGTGCCGCGCTGGACATCGATGCGTCGATTCACCTGTCTGAGCTGTCCCTGCCGGAGGGTGTCACGCTGACCTCCCTGCAGCACGACGACGACCAGGCCGTCTGCGTAGCGCACAAGACGCGCGCTCCGGCTGAAGACGAGGCCGAAGAAGGCGCAGCCGACGAGGCCGAAGGCGACGCAGAGTAATCTGCGATCCGCGCATGATCAGCAGGGCCGAAGGGTGAAAATCCTTCGGCCTTCTTTGTTTGAAGTGGACCAAACATGGCCAGCCAGCGCATTCTGATTGTCGGTCTCGGTAATCCGGGGGCGAAGTACGAAAGAACCCGTCACAACGCCGGTTTCTGGCTGGTGGATGAGCTGGCGCGTCAGTATCGCGGTGATTTCCGCGCGCAGTCACGCATGCATGCGGAGACGGCCGAAATCACCCTGCCGGGCGGCCAGCGCTGCCTGCTGGCCAAGCCGCAAACCTTCATGAATGCCAGCGGCAAGTCGGTGCGGGCGCTGATGGACTTCTACAAACTGAGTGCGCACGAGGTGCTGGTCGCGCACGACGAGCTCGACCTGCCGGCCGGGCGCGTGCGCATGAAAAAAGCTGGCGGCCCCGGCGGGCACAATGGCCTGAAGGACATCATCCGCCACTGCGGGCCGGACTTCCTGCGGCTGCGCATTGGTGTCGGGCACCCCGGTCAGCGCGAAGCGGTGCTCGGGCATGTGCTTTCGGCCGCGGGCAAGGATGAGCAGATCGACCTGGATCGTGCAGTCGATCTGGGGGTCAGTGCCGTCGTGGCCTGGCTGGAAAAGGGCTGGGAACCGGCCGTGCAGGCTCTGCACAGCGCGGCACACAACTAATCGAAACGGAAGACAAGATATGGCAATTCGTTGCGGAATCGTAGGCCTGCCCAACGTGGGCAAATCCACGCTGTTCAATGCACTGACCAAGGCCGGTATTGCGGCGGAGAACTACCCGTTCTGCACCATCGACCCCAACGTCGGCATCGTGCCGGTACCGGATCCCCGGCTGCAGGCGCTGGCGGAAATCGTCAAGCCGGAGCGCATCCTGCCGGCCACCTGCGAATTCGTGGATATCGCCGGTCTCGTCGAGGGGGCCTCCAAGGGCGAAGGCCTGGGCAACCAGTTCCTCGGCCACATCCGGGAAACGCACGCCATCGCCCATGTCGTGCGCTGCTTCGAAAACGACGACGTGATTCACGTATCCGGCAGCATTGGCCCCGTGCGGGACGCGGAAGTCATCAACACCGAGCTGGTGCTTGCCGATCTCGAGGTCGTTACGCGCACCCGTGACCGCGCCCAGAAAATGGCCAAGAGCGGTGACAAGGCCGCCAAGGCGCGGGTGGACCTGATGGAGCGCCTGCTGAAAGAAATGGACGAAGGCCTGCCGGCGCGTGCCGTGGAAATGAGCGACGACGAACGGCGCTCGATCCGTGACCTGAACCTGCTGACGCTCAAGCCCATCCTGTACGTGGCCAACGTTGCCGAAGACGGCTTCGACAACAACCCGATGCTCGATGCGGTCAGGGAACTGGCCGAGCGCGAAGGCGCCCAGGTGGTCGCCGTTTGCGGTGCGATCGAATCGGAACTGGCCGTGCTGGAAGAAGACGAGCAGCAGGAATTTCTCGCCGACCTCGGTCTGGAAGAGCCGGGCCTGAACCGTCTGATCCGGGCGGCCTACACCCTGCTGGGTCTGCAAACCTACTTCACGGCCGGGGTCAAGGAAGTGCGCGCCTGGCCGGTGCGGGAGGGCGCGACCGCCCCGCAGGCAGCAGCCGTCATTCACACCGACTTCGAAAAGGGCTTCATCCGCGCCGAAGTGGTTGCCTACGCCGACTTCATCGCCTGTGGCGGCGAAGCCAAGGCCAAGGAAGCTGGCAAGTGGCGGCTGGAAGGCAAGGAATACATCGTCAACGAAGGTGATGTGATGCACTTCCGCTTCAACGTATAGCGGCGAATTCCGCCAAAGGCTTTACGAATTCGGCGGGCCCCGTTAAAATACGCGGCTCGCTGAATGCGGCGAATGGCTACGTAGCTCAGCTGGTTAGAGCGTGCGACTCATAATCGCGAGGTCGGTGGTTCGAGTCCACCCGTAGCCACCATTGCCCGGTCCGTCCGGGTTTTTTTATGTCCGCAGAAGTCTCCGTAAGTCACGGATTCTGCGCATAAAACCGGCTGAAGGGAAAGATAGTGGACCTCCTTGGACGTCCCTGACTTTCTTGGAAAATCAGCTTTGCGATACGGCAACTTTTACGGCAACTTTTTTGCGA
>JBFHON010000254.1:0-4423 GCA_041593295.1 Oceanococcaceae bacterium
GCCAACACGACACGCGAGTTCGGTGCGGTCTGCGACCGGGAAGGCGTCTTTCACGAGGTCGAGGAGTCCTTTCTGGATCTGCTCGACGAGAATTTCCCGCAGCGGCCGCAGAACCGCCTCCCTTTCGTGCTGCCGCAGGTGGGTTTTGCGGGGACCATCGAGGGCATGTTCATCCAGGCCGAGCCCTTTGACGACATGACCCTGCTGCGCGCGCGCACGACGACGCCTCTGGACCAGCTCACCGACCGTGAGCGGGACGTGGTCGAACAGGTTTGCGACGGCCTGTCCGCCAAGGCCATTGGCCGCGACCTGGGGCTGGCGCCGTCAACGGTTTCCACGCACCTGTACCGGGCCTACCGCAAGCTCGGTGTCGAGAGCCGGACGGCCCTGGCCCATCTGGTCAAACGCCTGCGCTGATTCCTGCAGCGGGGGGATCACCCCCCTGCTAACATCGCGCCCATGGCGTATGTATCCCTGGCCGTTAAGTGGCGACCCCGACGATTTGCCGACCTGGTTGGTCAGGCCAGTATCCGCACCACCCTGGAAAATTCGCTGGCCAAAGGCCGCGTGCATCAGGCGCTGCTGTTCACCGGGACGCGGGGGGTGGGCAAGACCACCATCGCGCGGATTCTTGCGCGTTGCCTGAATTGTGAATCCGCCGAAGGCGCGGTTGCCGAGCCTTGCGGCACCTGCAGCGCCTGCACCTCCATTGATGAGGGGCGCTTTCCGGACCTCTTCGAGATCGATGCGGCATCGCGCACCAAGGTGGATGACACCCGCGAACTGCTGGATAACATCCCGTACGCCCCGGTGCGCGGTCGGGTCAAGGTGTATCTCATCGATGAGGTGCACATGCTGTCGAAGAGCTCCTTCAATGCCTTGCTGAAGACGCTGGAAGAGCCGCCGCCGCATGTGCAGTTCCTGCTGGCGACTACCGACCCGCACAAGCTGCCGATCACGGTGCTGTCGCGCTGCCTGCAGTTCCCGCTGGCCCGTATCCCGCTGGATTTGATGACGGCGCGCCTGAAGGAGATCTGCGAGGCCGAGGATGTCCCGGCCGACGCCGACGGCCTGGACCGAATCGCGCGCGCCGGCGATGGCAGTTTGCGGGATGCCCTGTCGCTGCTGGACCAGGCCATCGCCTTCGGCGGCGGGCAGGTCCTCGGAGCCGAAGTCGCCCGCATGCTGGGCACGATCGAGCGCAGCGAAGTGCTGGATCTGATCGATGCGATTGCCGGCCGCGATATCCCGCGGATACTCGCCGTACTTGATCACTGCGCCGAGCGCGGCCTGGATTTTTCCACCTTGCTTGCGGAGCTGGCGCGGGCCTGGCAGACGCTGGCGCTGGCCCAGGTACTCCCTGACGCGGCCGATGCCCAGCTGAATGCGGAAATGGGCGCGCGGGTCGGTCTGTTCGACCCGGCAGATGTGCAGGTGTTCTACCAGATCGCCTGTCATGCCCGGCGCGACCTGGACTGGGCCCCTGACCCCCGCAGCGGAACCGAAATGGCCTTGCTGCGGATGCTGGCGTTTCTGCCGCAGGGGGCACCGCCGGGAAAGCCTGAGCCGGGGCCCGAACAGCCGCAGGCTGCGCGGGCTCCGGCACCTCCGGTGACGCCTCCATCAGCTGCGCTTGCCGTTGCGCCGGCGGCCGAGGACGCTGCGCAGCCGGCGCCGCAGCTGCCACCCGCACCACCGGAGGTGTCGCCACCTCCCGCTGTCAGCAAAGCGAAGCCCGCGCAGTCGGCGCCGGTGCCTGCGCGTGGCCGGCGGGGGGCAGATGAGGAACCGGCGGAGCCCTCACCCCTGGAACGCGAGTTTCGTGCGTTACCGATGGTGCAGGCCCTGGAGCGGGAATTCGGACCCGGTCTTGCGGTCCGAAATGTACACTCCCGCGCCGGGGATGATTCCAGCTCGGTGCTGGATTGATTTTTTTCCAAACATTGGACAGATACCGACGATGAAAGGTCAAATCGGCCAGCTCATGCAGCAGGCTCAGGCAATGCAGAAGAAAATGCAGGAAGCGCAGGAAGAGATTGCGCGCCTGGAAGTCACTGGCGAAGCCGGTGGTGGCATGGTCAAGGTCACCCTGAACGGCAAGCACGAAGGCCGCCGGGTGCAGATTGACCCGGAGCTGCTGGGTGAAGACCGGGACATGCTTGAAGACCTCATTGCGGCGGCGATCACCGATGCTGCACGCAAGGTGCAGGCGGTGAGCGGCGAAAAGATGCAGGGCGTGACCGGGGGGCTGAACTTGCCTCCGGGCTTCAACCCCTTCGGTTGAGTCGGTGGTTTATCCGCCGTCGCTGGAACGCCTGATCTCGGCCCTGCGGGGGCTTCCCGGGGTGGGTCAGAAGTCGGCCCAGCGGATGGCGTTCTCGCTGTTGTCGCGCAAGCGCGATGCTGCCTCACAGCTCGCGGAGGCGCTGCAGCAGGCGCTGGACCAGGTCCGCCGCTGCACGCGCTGCCGCCTGTATGCCGAAGGCGAACTGTGCCCGGTGTGCCAGTCCGCGCAGCGCGATGCCACGCAGTTGTGCGTGGTCGAAACCGACGCCGATGTGGCCGCCATCGAGCAGGGTGCGCACTACAACGGGCTGTATTTCGTGCTGGGCGGGCACCTGTCGCCGCTGGACGGCATCGGGCCGGAGGCACTGGGTCTGGACCTGTACGCCCGGCGACTGCGCGAGGAGGACTTCCGGGAAATCATCCTGGCCACCAACCCGACCGTGGAAGGCGAGGCCACGGCGCAGTATCTGGCCGAGCTTGCTGCTGCGGTGAAGGTGCCGGTCACCCGTATTGCGCACGGCGTGCCGGTGGGTGGTGAGCTGGAATACGTCGATGGCTCGACGTTGGCGCACGCCTTCAGCGGTCGTCGCAGCGTCGGGAACGCGCGCTAGGCAGCGGCCGGTTCCGGCGTGGTCAGTCGCAAGCCCATGCGCTGGTCACAACGCCGGGTTTCCAGATCGCCGGTGACGGGCTGAAAGCCAGCCCAGAGGTAAAGGTGACGCGCCGCCTCCAGCACGGTGGCGGTTTCCAGCTCCAGGTAGCCTGCGCCGTGTTGACGTGCCCAGTGCAGCGCCGTTCCCAGCAGGGCGCGGCCCAGCTGGCGTCCGCGGTAGCCGGCTGCAAGGTACATTCGGCGCAGCTCGTAATGGCCGGGTGTGGCCAGGGGCAGCAGCCCCACGCTGGCCACGATCTGCCGGGCTTCGTTCACTGCGACCCAGAAGGCTCCGCCGGCATAGGTCGCTTCCAGCGTCTCCAGGTCCCGGTCGATCCCATCGTGTTCGGGTTGCATGCCGAACTCCGCCAGGCAGCCGAATATCATCGCCTGCAGTGCCGGGCCGTCGGCATCACGGACCGGGCGCAGGCGCAAATCCCAGGGGGAATAATCCGTGTGCGTGATGGACTTGGTCATCACCCGGTGCGGGATGCTGTCGTACAGGGTGGGCCCGGCGCCGGCATCGGCGTAGCCGGCCTGCGCATAAAAGCCGACCGCGCTGCTGCGGGCATTCAGCTCGAGCTGGCTGCAGCCCCGCCCGCGGGCGCGCTCTTCGAGCGCCTGCAGCATCCGGTGCCCCAGGCCCTGCCGTTGCACCGCGGGCGACACGGCCATGCCCCGGATGCGTGCGCGGTGAGCGTCAGGGCTGACCAGCAGACGGCCCGTGGCGACCACGTCATTGTTGATGACTCCGACGAGATCATCGTCCGGGGGCACGGTGTCGACCTCCAGGGTTTGCCCCCAGGGGGCACGCAGCACGGCCTCGCGCAGCCGGCGGGAGCCCTCGATCAGGTGCGGGCTGTGGGCCGGGGAGATGCGCAGCGTAGTCATGGGGAGGAACTCTACAATGCGCGCATGAATGAGCGCACCCTGATGGACGGCTGGGATTATCCCGACCCTTTTGTGCACCGTGTCACTGTGGATGATGCGGCCATTGATGTGATGAACCACGTCAACAATGTGCAGTACCTGCGTTGGATGGAGGACACCGCGTGGCGGCACTCGCAGTTCCTGGGGCTGGACTGGGAGAGCTATCAGCAGCTGGGCTGCGGGGTCGTGGCGACCCGGCATGAAATCGACTACCTGCGCCCGGCTTTTGCCGGCGAGGAGCTGGAGATTGCGACCTGGTGCACCGGGCAGGACGGGCGCCTGCGCTTGCGTCGCGGTTACCAGGTGCGCTGCGCGGAAGACGGGCGTACTTGTGTGCGCGGGCAGACGCTGTGGGTTTGCGTGGACCTGCAAACCGGTCGTCCGCGCCGGATGCCGCCGGAGTTTGTCGCGGCCTATCAGCCCGTCGCCGGAGCGGCCGCCTTTCCCTGACGATTGCCGGCCTCCGGCGAACCTCAGTCGTCCGGATACAGCCGGGCCAGCGCGCCGTCGGCCTGCGCAGCAGCGGGGCGGGGCGGCGCGAACGCCTTGAATGCC
>JBFHON010000255.1:0-4407 GCA_041593295.1 Oceanococcaceae bacterium
TGAGCCGTTGCCAGCTCCCGGGTCCGCGCAATCAGTTCCTGGTGCCCGCGATGCACTCCGTCAAAGTTACCCAGCGTGACGGCTGTCGGCGCATGAAAGCTGTTCAGGGCGGGCAAACCGCGCAGCACCTTCATGCGCGCAGCCCCGGGCGCACCACGTCGCGCGGCCGGATACCCAGACCGAACAGCAGCAGCAGATAGGCACCGGCACCGCCGACGACTGCCAGCGCCAGATGTGTCGCCTTGCCCGCAAGCTCAGCGTTGCGCCAGAAATCCACGGAAGGGACCAGACCGAAGAGCAGCAAGCCCATCCCCGCCGCCGCGACGGCGATACGCAGCAGCACGGAGACCGGCACCCCGTCCTTCAGCGTGTCGGGCAACCGGCGCCACAGCAACCCGGCATTCACGCAGGCACCAATCGAAGTGCCCAGCGCCAGCAACCAGTGCGCGCCTGTCCGTTCCTGATACACAGCCCAACCCACGACAACAAGATTGAAAATAGTACCGACACTGAGCGCGATGACGCCGATCCGCACCGGTGTGCGCGTGTCCTGACGCGACGAGTAGGCGGGAAACAGGATCTTGACAAAGCTGAAGCCGAGCAGGCCCAGCGCATAGGCCCGCAGGGCCATCGCCGTCATGGCGGTGTCGTGTGCCTCGAAAGCGCCGTACTGGAACAACGAGGAAATCAGCGGCTCGGCCAGCACCAGCAAGGCCACCGCTGCCGGGAACACGATGCCGGCGGTCAGCACCAGCCCCCAGTGCAGCTGGTGCCGGAACAGTGCCGCATCGGAGCGCGCATGCGCACGCGACAGGCCCGGCAGCAGGACGGTCGCAATGGCAATGGCGAATACGCCCAGCGGCAGTTCCATGAGCCGGTCGGCGTAATACAGCCAGCTCACGCTCCCGACGTCGAGCAAGGAAGCCAGAATGCTGTCGATCAACAGCGCAAGCTGCGCGATGCTCGACGCGAAGACAATCGGCGCCATCAGGCGCAGGATGCGCCGCACCCGCTCGTTGCCCGGCTCCCAGCGCGGCCGCACCAGCAAGCCCAGGTTGTACAGCGGAACCAGCACCAGCAGCAGCTGGGCGGCGCCGGCAACAAATACCCCCCAGGCCAGGTAGTTCAGGGCTGCATCGCCGTTGCTCACACCCCACCAGCCAAAGCTGATCAGGCTGACGTTCAGCAGCACCGGCGCAAAGGCCGGCCAGGAAAACTTCTGCCAGGTCTGCAGCACTGACGACACCAGCGCCACCAGCGAGATGAAGAACAGGTACGGGAAGGTGATCCGCAACAGGTCGGCAGCCAGCCCCGCACGCCCGTCACTGTCGTCAAAACCGGGGGCGAACACCGCAATCAGGGCCGGCGAACCGGCAATGGCCAGCAAGGTAATGAGCGCAAGCACCACCGAAAGCAGCCCGCTGGCGCGCGCAATCAGCGCCCGCACACCGGCCTCGCCCTCCTGCTCCCGGGTCATCGCCAGCACCGGCACAAAGGCCTGGGAAAAAGCCCCTTCCGCAAACAGCCGGCGGAGGAAGTTCGGAATCTTGAATGCGACCAGAAACGCATCCATACCGGCGCCTGCGCCAAACCAGCCGGCCAGCAGCACGTCCCTCAGAAAACCCAGCACACGTGACGCCAGCGTCCACACGCTGACCAGCATCGACGAGCGAAGCAGCCCATCACTCATTCGATATTTACCTCAAAGGACTTGACCTGCGCAGATTTTGCCTTAAAATTCGCGGGCTTCACCTTTTGTATTGGATGCCTTTCGTGGCCAACTCCCCTCAAGCCAAAAAACGCGCCCGCCAAGCCGAAGACTCGCGTCAACGCAATGCGGCTCAGCGTTCGCGTTTTCGTACCCTGCTCAAGAAAGTCCGCGCTGCGATCGCCGAAGGCGACAAGACTGCTGCCGATGAGGCTTTCAAGTCCTGCGAACCGGTTATTGATCGCTACGCAACACGTGGTCTGATCCACAAGAATTTTGCAGCCCGCCAGAAAAGCCGGCTGCGCAGCGCGATCAAAGCCCTGAGCTGATCTCACTGCCTGACCGGGCGACAACTCCAATCCGGGGTTGGTCGTCCGCAAGAAAAGCCGCCGAGTGCGGCTTTTTTTATGCCGGCAATGCGGCCGGCAGCAGTTGCTCATGGCGTGGCGACGGCCTCGGAGAGCACCAGGTTGTCCCGGTGTATGCATTCGGACTCGCCTGGCCAGCCCAGCCGTTCCGCCAGCTCATAGCCCCGCGCACCGCAAATGCGCCGCGCATCTGCCGCGGCGTAATTGCTGAGCCCGCGCGCGATCTCGACGCCGCCCGCGTCCCGGCAGAGCACCAGATCGCCGCGGTGAAACTCGCCTTCGACCCGCAACACACCGACCGGCAACAGGCTGACCTCCCCCCGGCGCAGAGCCTGTACCGCACCCTCATCGAGTACATAGGCCCCGGTCGCGTGCAGAGCCGCCCCCAGCCAGCGCTTGCGCGCTGTCCAGCCGGTAGCGGCCGCGCCCGGCAGCAGCCGGGTACCCGGCGCGTACCCGCCGGCCACGGCGCACAGCACTTCGGGCATTCGCCCGTGCGCAATCCAGGTTTCGATGCCCGATCGGGCAGCGCGGCGCGCCGCGAGCAGCTTGGTCACCATGCCGCCGCGCCCCAGCGCACCCCCACCACCGGCCATCGCATCCAGCGCCCGGTCATGGGCCAAGGCGTGACTGATGCGACGCGCCCCCGGGTCCACGCGCGGGTTGCCGGTATGCAGCCCCCACTGGTCGGTCAGCAGCACCAGCGTACTGGCACCGACCAGGTCCGCCACCATGGCCGCCAGCCGGTCGTTGTCGCCAAAACGGATTTCATCGGTTGCGACCGAGTCGTTTTCGTTCACCACCGGAACAATCTGCTGCGCCAGCAAGGCACGCAGGGTTGCGCGCATGTTGAGATAGCGATCGCGCTGGCGCGCCTCTTCATGGCTGAGCAGGAGCTGGGCAACCTGAACGCCGTGCGCAGCGAACCCGCGTGACCAGGCCTGCATGACATCGGGCTGCCCCACGGCCGCCGCAGCCTGGAGCTGCGCCAGCTCCGTGGGGCGCTCATTCAGCCCGAGACGGGCCAGGCCCGCAGCCACCGAGCCGGAGCTGACCACGATGACGGCATGGCCCCGTTCACGCAGCGCGACGATCTGGCGGGCGATATCGGCAATCCATGCCGCATCCAGCGCCGTACCGTGAGCTGTTAACAGGGACGATCCCAGCTTGACCACCCACACCGCGCTCACGACGGATCGTTCTCCGCAGACTCCCCTTTATCATCGGCTGCTGCATTCCACGGGCTGTCAGACCAGGGATTGCCCGCCTCCGTGGACGGCGGCGCCTCGCGCTCGGCCGCAAGGCGAAGGTCTTCTTCATCGGCCTTGATGGCCGCAATCCAGCGGGAGATCAGCTCCAGCAGTTCATCCACGCCTTCACGGGTCGCCGCCGAAATGGCATAGACCTCGTCAGCCAGCGTCTTTGCCCGCGCCACGACCTCGGCACGCTCCTCCGCGTCAAGCACATCGATCTTGTTGCAGATCAGCCAGCGCGGCCGCCCGACCAGAAAGCCATCCCCGTAGTTCTGCAGCTCGCCGTCGATGACCGCGAACTGCTCCTCGATGCTGGGCACACCCGGCATGCCGGATGCGTCCACCAGGTGCAGCAGCACCCGCGTCCGCCCCAGGTGACGCAGAAACTGCGTGCCCAGCCCGGCACCCTCGGCAGCACCTTCGATCAGCCCGGGGATATCCACGATGGAATAGCCGTTACGGTCTGCGAAGTCCACGATCCCCAGCTGCGGGTTCAGCGTGGTGAAGGGGTAATTGGCAATTTTCGGTTTGGCCGATGAGGCCGCGGCCAGAAAGGTGCTCTTCCCGGCATTCGGCAGCCCCAGCAACCCCACATCCGCCAGCAGCTTCAGCTCCAGATGCAGCCGTCGCGTATCGCCGGCCGAGCCCGGCGAAAACTGGCGCGGCGCGCGGTTGGTACTGCTCTTGTAGCGCGCATTTCCAATGCCATGGAAACCACCTTGCGCCACCTTGATCCGCTGACCGTGGTGCAGCACCTCGCCGATCAGTTCCTCGGAATCGGCATCATGAATGATGGTCCCGCAGGGCACTTCAATGGTGCAGTCTTCGCCCTTGCCACCGGTCTTGTTGCGCCCCGACCCCGGCTGGCCGTTCCTGGCTGCGAAGCGTCGCTGCACGCGGAACTGGGACAGCGTGCCCAGCCCGGCCACGCCCTCGACCCAGACACTGCCACCGTCGCCGCCATCGCCGCCATCCGGTCCACCCCGGGGGATGTATTTCTCGCGGCGGAAACTGACACTGCCTGACCCGCCGTTGCCGGCCTGCACAGTGATGATGGCTTCGTCTACAAATTTCATAA